>DAOVGK010000093.1 GCA_030672445.1 Candidatus Aerophobota bacterium | reverse complement strand
CAGAAACACTTTATCAAACAAACGTAGACTCACAATGACTCTAAGAGCTAAAGTAACAAAAATAACTCTTTTTAAAAGGGGCAAAGTTATCAAGTGAAAAATTTGCCATTTATTTGCTCCATCTACTATAGCCGCCTCGTACGGCTCTACTGGTAAGGCGTCTAACCCGGCCAATAGGAGAAGAACCACGAAAGGTGTGCTCTGCCAGATGTCGGCTAGGATTATTGAGAATAGAGCAAATTTCTTGTCAGACAACCAACCAATAGGTTTGAACACTGGTAGAATTCGGAGTAGGTAGTTAGCAATACCATACTGTTCATGATAGATCATCATGAACATGACTCCTACCACAATCCCTGACACCATTAGAGGAAGAAGAACAAGTGCCCTAACAATCTTATCTCCAAAGAAATCTCTATGAATGAGCAGTGCTGTCCCCAAACCAAACAATAACCCCAGAGGAACCGAAACACCTGTAAATATTAAAGAATTCTTTAACGATATCCAAAACAGCGGATTATGAATCAAGGTTAAATAATTACTTATCCCTATAAATTTAAGAGTTCCACTCCCCAACTTCAAATGAAACAAGCTTATTACCCCTGCATAAAAAATCGGATATAAACTAAACACTCCCAGTAACAAAATAACAGGCAGGAGAAATAAATATGCCAGCCACTTATCTTGTTTCATTAGAACTCCTTTCATCAGAACTTGGAAGCTTGATTCATCTGTTAGGAGAAAAAAAACTAAGGTAGACCCCATTGTCAAAACAATATTTTGGCTTGCTTAAGGTACCGTGAGGCCTCTTTAGTTTTGTTGTCGCTGCCAAGATAATCAAGGGGAAATTCTTTCCCCTTGAGATCCCCTTTCGTCTCTCTTAGGGGTTTGTACCTTAGCATATTGTCCGAATTTTGGGGTCCATTATATTACAGATTCTTTATTCACTTTTCTGTAGAAAAAGGCAGTTCTTAAACCACCTCTTCAATTTAAATAGAAGATACAAGTTAAAAGAGATGAAGGGAACCACCAGATAAACACGAATAGTACTTTCTCATCCATTCTCCATTTCTGTGGGCAGTAGATGGGCCCCTGTAGCTTCATTGTATTTCTGCCAACCCTTCCTCCACTGATACTCCCCAGCTTCTAGAAAAAACCAACAGGAGAGAGTTAACCCCCTCTCCTGTTGGTCCTCGGGCCCTTGGAGCTCACTTCTTAAACTGACCAGCTTCTACCAAAATATCGTATATTTCCTTTTGAGCTTTACGCATAGCTTCCTCGGCGGTTAATTCCCCTATTAAAACTTGATTCACTCGTAAGCCGAGTGTATCATAAAACTCATCAATAGGTATAACCTTGGCGGCAGTTTTAGCCGCAGCGTACGCCTTACCAATAAACTCTAGCCCTGGAAAGACAGCCTGCAGTCTCGGATGTTCACACGTCGACCTCCGAGTAGGTGCAGCATACAGAGAGTACTCAATATTTCTGGTTACAGCGAACTTCATCCATTGCAGAGTTTCCTTCTTATGCTTACCATAACTATTCATAGCTAGGGATAAGCCCCAACCAGGGGGAACATGAACGCCGCCCTTACCCTTAGGAGGTAAAGCAAATCCAACCTGGGATGGATCGAGCACGCACTGCTCGGGGTCCCTGATACGAGGTATCAGGTCTGCCGCTTGCATGATAAAAACATATTCTCCATGGAGGAAACCCGTAGTACCTACGTCGAAACTCCGGGCATAAGCTCCTGGACCAGCATACTTGAGTAATTCTTTATAGTACTTGACAAAGCTAATAGCAGTCGAGGTATTGAGTTGAGGAACATCGTTCTCATCTAACATCGATATCCTATGTGAATCCATCCATATCTCCAGCATAAAACCCAGCATCTGGCCTCGCTGCCCTGATATCGCTATGCCATAAAGATTCTGCTCCGGGCGGTTAAAGAACTGTGCAACATCGAGTAGCTGATCCCATGTGTATGTGTCAGGCGTCTTAAGTTCATACCCGTATTTTGTTCTAAACTGTGTTTTATTTACCGGATCTTCGAGGAGATCCTTCCTGTAATACATTATCAAAGTCCCACCATGATGTGGAAACCCCCATATATGGCCTTTCCAAGATACTGAATCACGTTCATATGGGTAATAATCATCCCACCCAATCTCATTTAGGTCTACTATCGTGTCAAGAGCTACAAGATGGCCCTCATTTGCAGGTGCGTACAACCATATGCTGGCCAGCTGGAATGAATCATATTCTCCGGCCTTCACCGCCCAGTCTAAGTAAGCTCTCTTGAGTACCTCCCAGTAAGGCATCGGGTCTACTTTAACTTTTATGTCGGGGTGATACCTATTGAAGGCCCTAGCAAGGACTTGATCGCCGTCAGACATTTCTCCTATCGGACTCATATGCTTGATCGTTACACCTTCTGCGGAAGTTAACACAGCATACAAAAGAAAAAAAGCCACAGCAACAAAGACAACGATCCTCACCTTTTTATATTTCATCATTTTTTACCTCCTCTAAACATGGTTCATTTTTCCGTGAAAGTTCCCAAACAGAAAAACTTACCCTTACTCCTTAAGTAACTTCCATTCCTAAGCTGAAGTGGCCTACCTACCTTTTCACCTCCCTGCTGGCCTTTTATTTCCAGCTTTTACCCTCTCATCAAGAAAGATCTTACCAATATTCTTTTTATCTTCTTTCTTATGTGCCTTCTGGGCATTTATTAATTTCGAATTAATGCTAACCTACGGTTTGCTCCTAGAGCTCTTGGTCTCATTCTTTACAGATTATCTTCACTTGTTAATTTCCTTTTTGGCTCTTTAACCGATCAATAACTCTAAGTGTCGCCGTCATGGTGTGTTCTCGAGTTAATCTTTCTGCAAGCTCGGTGTCTCTGGATTTGATCGCCTCAACAATGCTTCTATGTTCCTCAAAAGAAGTTTTCCATGATGAGGGTGCGGAAAGTCCTAATCTTTGGTATCTCCTTATAGGCAGGACTATGCTCTCGTAAAAATAGATAAGTTTTTTATTCTTACTCACCTCTATCATTTTTCGATGAAATTCGATGTTAAGACTAAGAACCTCCTTAAAATTATTCTCTTTTATCTTTTCCTCCATTAAGTTAAGGATCGAGTCTAGTTCAGATATTTCCTTTTCATCTAAATTAGGAATGGCTAACCTGGTGGCAAAACTTTCCATCATGCTTTTCATTTCATAGATTTCCTTGACTTCCCGTATAGAGAGTTCTGAAACAAATGCTCCCTTTCTCGGCACCAAAGTAATCAAGCCTTCTGTGGCTAGAGTTCGAAAAGCTTCTCTTATAGGAGGACGGCTAACATTTAACGCATCAGAGAGCTGGCTTTCATTTAGTTTTTCCCCGGCCTTGATATTTCCAGAAATAATATTTTTCCGCAAAACATCAGCAATTTTCTCGCTCATTAGCTTAGAGTGAAGTAGATCAGATTTTATCTTTAATTGACTTATATTCATATTGTTTGCCTCATTAGCCCAGTTTTGCCAAGGAAGATTGAACTTAGGTTACTACAAGAAAGATCAAATTGTCTATTGTTTATTATATACGAAAATAAAATTTTGTCAAGACCTATAACCGGCAGTCGAAAAATTGAAAGCCAGGCTTGAGTTTGAGAGTAGAGCTTGAGTTAAGGGCTTTCAAGCAGATGGGAGGCAACCTTTGACAAGACCGCTAGGTAATGATAAGATAAGTCTAGAGCCTCCGCTATCGCTCTATCAGTGGGCAAAGAATCAGCTTGCCCATTTTTAAAGTCTTTTAATTTAAGGCAAACGGAGGCAAAAATAGTTAAGAAAGGAGCCGAAATGGATACACGTATGCTCGATATACTTATCACTGGACATTGCACTCACGATATCATCGTCCGGAAAGATAGACAATTTCTCAGATTGGGTGGACCTCCCTCTTATATATCCAAACTTTTAGAGAGTTTAAACGAGGCCGTAAGGAACAAGGAGAAGAAGAGTCACAGTCAGGTAAACTATAGCATAGTTTCCAAGGTTGGTCCGGACTTTAAGTACTTCTCTGAGCTTCCCCAAAAACCTAGTCTAGTCACAAAACCAACCACCTGCTTTGTCAACCGTTACCACAGTAGTGAGAAAATCCAAGAGGTCAGGAGCATTTGTGAGCCTATTTTTCCCCAAGATGTTCAACCGAAGTCCAAAGTCGGTCTCATCGCAGGAGTGATCAGAGAAGTTCTACCTGAAACCATCGAGAAACTGTCCTCGCTTTGCCAGATTATCTTCTGCGACGTGCAGGGACTCATTAGAAAAGTGGATCAACTCGGCAGAGTCTATCATGTTGATTTGGCCAAAACGGAATTCTACGAGGTGCTGCCCAAGATTGATTTTTTGAGGTTAAATAGACTGGAATCACAATTTGTAAAGGTGAAAGAAATCTCGAGAAAGACCACCGTTTTATTAACGAAGGGAAAAGAGGGCTGCAAGATTATCAAAAAGGGGAAAGAGCTGGAGGTTCCTACTCGACCATTACCCGAAAAGGATCCTACCGGGGCAGGCGATTTCTTCATGGGTGGATTTGCTTATGGCATCTTGAGAGGATATTCTCTGGAAAAATGTGCCCAGATTGCTAACTACTGTGGAGGCCTTGCGGTGAGGAGAGTAGGGATACCGACAAAAATAAAAATAAGGGAAAATTTCGTATGAAAGTTCATTTATTGTGGGGACAATTCGGACAATGTTCAGTAGAAAGATAATTTTTGCCGACAATGACTTCACCCTTAGTTGGCCCACCGGCGATCTTAGCACCGAGGAACTAAAAAAGATTGAGGCAGGTCTCAAAGCTATGCCGGAGAAGTACTGCTTGACGGACAAGCAGACAGGTTTTCTTAGAGAGTTCCTTGAAGAAGGGGTCCTGGTGGTTCTTTCTGGAGCCTCCGTTGAGCAGCTAGAAAAAAGGCTGGTAGACCTGATTGAGGCTAAATTAAGGTATAGAATCATTGCCTGTCCAGTTAGTGGCGCTGAGGGTTATATCTATATTTCAGTCAGGACTTCGAAACCCATTCATTCAGCTCGACAGAGAAAACAGGTCTGGAATTATTCTAAAGAACTTCTGACTCCTTTTCAACGAAAAGCTTGGTCGAGTGCAGTTGATGAGATAGCTGAGATCCTGCAGTTTTCCAAAGAGAAGGTTAAGGTAAAAGGGGTTATGATTTGTTTTCCTGAGGTGAGGGTCGATCGAAGGGGTCAACCCCTGGCTCAGATTACTATTGAGGCAGACTCCAGAAATGAGGTCTTAAGAAAAAAGGGCTTTAGTAAAGGTAGGTTAAGCAAGATGGCAGCCAACAATCTGGAGAGATTGAAAACTGAAAAAAAGCTTATTTCCCTCAAAAAATTTAGATTTCGGCCTTCCGACTTCCAATTCCAGGATAAGATTGATGTTAGAGGGGCGGCAAAGAGATACCTGGATGAACTTTTTCAAAGGGATGAGCTAGTAAGTCCTAGGGCGAGATTTGTTAGCTATTTATCAGGGACGGGGGCCCTCGACACCCAAATCTGGGATAAAAAAAGGAAGTGTGTCTGTGGTAAAGAAACAGCGGTAAGAAGAGTACGAGAGCTCAGGATAATAGAAAGAATCCTCAAGTGTGAGCTCGATGGAAGAATGATCGAGCTGTGGGGAGATGATTTTGGTCTCGAGCTTGATGGGAAAGTTATTTCCAGGAGTGACTGGGGTATGGTAGAGGGACTTAAGGGAATCAAAAATTATGAAAAGTTAAAAGTGATAAGTTTTCGTGATCGGCCTTTCCCTCAAAACCGATGTCGGACGCAGGTTTTTCTCGCTGAAGGGAAAGAAGGGCCTCCAGCTTGTGAAGCCTATATGTCAACATTAGGCCGTATCAAATCTTTCCGCGCAATCTAACCAAGAGGATTTATCTTGTTGACAAAATATGGAGGTTATTGTATTTATTAGGAGTCGCTCATCAAGCATAAATTTTGGTCTAGAAGGATTTCCCAGGAGGCCAAGGCAGCAAAACATAATGGGGGTTGTGGACTTCAAAGGCGAAAAAACGAGAAATAGACATAGATTCTAATTTCTTATATAAAAAGTAAAAGAGGAAGAGATGTTCCAATACAACCAAAAGGTGATGGATCACTTCATGAATCCCCGGAATGTGGGTGAAATCACCGATGCGGATGGGGAAGGGACGGTGGGTAATCCTGTATGTGGGGATCTGATGACCTTTTATGTCAAAGTCAACCATGAGCGTATCAGCGATGTAAAGTTCAAAACCTTTGGTTGTGGTGCAGCCATCGCGGTATCCAGTATCGTCAGTGAAATGGCCAAGGGAAAGACCCTGGATGAGGCTATGAAAATCACCAACAAGATAGTAGCCAAAGAACTGGGAGGTCTTCCCAAGAATAAACTGCACTGTTCTAATCTGGGGGCAGATGCTCTCCACAAGGCCATCGAGAACTATCGAAAAAGGCTAAGTAAGTCCAAAAGTAGAGGAGAAAGAAATGAGTCAGCCGTACAGATCAAAAAAGGCTGAAGTAAAGGAAAAACCCTGTCTTTGTCCCTATTGTGACGCCAGTCTCTCCAAACCCTTTCCTTTTTGCCAGGCTTGTGGTAAAAAATCGCAGTTCTGCAGTCAGTGCGGAGAAGTCCTGCCAGGACAAGCCTCTGTCTGCCCTTACTGCGGGGTAAAACTTAAATAATAGTTCAAGAACGAATTAAAGCTCGATAGCCAGATTGTTCTTCTGTGCGGTGAGAAAATAATCCTTCCTTATTCTTTTTTCCCCTGGCCGGCAGTAATTACTGGCCTTTGGGTCTCGCTCCACGCGAGATGAGTTCGTGTGCTTGACAATTTTTGCCATTAAAATAAAATATAAACCCATATACCTAGTCTTTATTACGAAGGAGGAAAAGATGTCTACATGGGCAAAATATTCAGATGATGTTGAGGTAGGGGAGAATATCTTCAAGGTAGCAGCAAAATATGCTCCAGATGGAACTATGGATGTCTTTGCTTCTGATCAACATAATTCCTATCTTAAGCTAACGACCGCCTATCTGAAACATATTGGTCAGAAAAGGCCGGCTACCGATGACGATGTAAGAGAAGTATGTCGAAGATTTGCTCGGGCCCTGGGAGGTATTTCGACGGCGGCTCTTTTTAATCGACTTGCTTTTGAAAGCCCCGGTTTTCGAGATATTCTCGGCAAAAAAGTCCTACTCGTCGCAAGACTGGAAGATACCAATCCCATTTCGATCGACGGCGGGAAAGGGCAACTTGCCCGACTTTCCATTGATCCAGAGGACTGCGTGGACAAGGCTGACGCCTTTAAGACTTTGATAAAACTTGATCCTGATCACAAAGAAAGTTGGGAAAAGAATCTTGATTTGTTAATGGATATATTTCAGAGAGATCATAAACTCGGTAAGCCTCTATATAACGAAGTCTTAATGTTTCAAAGACCGGGTGAGTCCAAGGTAGAGATGGTGAAAAGACTCCCTGAAGGACTGGTAAAAATTGCAGAAGACTTTGGTCCCTATGGTCATTTCTACAAAACCCAAGTTCCCGTTCTCTGGGCCGAAGGAAATGGCAAAATCACCAAAATCAGTAGCCCCAAGACAATCAGAGCAACGGCTGAGGCGATGGCCCAGGCTGTTGATAGACCAATGCTTCTCTTAAGTGCAGCAGTTGACTTTGAGCAGTATGCAGCCCAGTTCGGAATTGTGGCCGACCTCTTTGCTGGACCTATGTGTGGCCGGGCCTATTTCAAAGAGTCCTTCACAGCCAAGGCCACCAAAGATTGGGACAGTCTGGAAACTTCTTTCCGAAAGATTGCTTTACCCAGAATTCAACAGATCAAAAACCTGGCCCGCATAGTAAGTAAGCCGTGGTGGCACAAGTTTTCTTGGATGTCCGATGAGGCTAGGGAGTTGATAAATAGAGATGCTAAGCCAAAGACTTCGGACACCTAGCCCCTTAAAAAATAATCACGTCCCCATTTTTTATTTTGTTTTTTTATGTATCCTAAGTTAGGTTAATCTAATAAAAATAGGATAGCCTAATTCAAGTTTAAGGAGAGGCCAGAAATGGGAACTTTGTTGGATCTGCCAGTGGGAGTAAGAGCACAGATAATGAGCCTGCGAGGGGGGTTTGGATTGCAGCGACATCTGTCGTCTCTGGGCATTATGCCAGGTAAGATTGTTCAGAAGATAACCACTCAGCCCATGGGAGGTCCAATTATGATTGAGGTGGAGGGAGCTCGCATAGCTATTGGCCGGAGAATGGCAGGTAGAGTTGTGGTGAGGAGGGTGACCTGATGAGAATACTGCTTATGGGAAATCCTAATGTAGGAAAAAGTGTGGTCTTCAACCGCCTTACTGGAATAAAGGTCATTATCTCCAATTATCCGGGAACAACGGTAGAGTTCCTAGAAGGAAGCATGATAATTGATAATAAAAAGGTGAGGATAATTGATGCTCCGGGAGTTTATTCTCTTATTCCTTCGGACAAGGCCGAAGAGGTAGCAGCTAATCTCTTAATGAGAGACCCTACAGATTTAGTGATCAATGTCATGGATGCCACCAATTTAGAGAGAAATCTTTATCTAACCCTCCAATTAAGGGAGTTAACTTTGCCTATGATTCTTGATCTGAATATGATTGATGTAGCCCGGCACAGGGGAATAGAGATAGACATCCCCAACCTCGAGCAAGCTTTAGGAGTCCCGGTGATTCCCAGTGTAGCTGTAAGTGGAGAAGGGATTAAAGAGCTGCGAGAACTAACTGTAAAAATATTAAGAGAAAATGAGATCAAAAATAGAGTTTGAACCCAAAATAGAACGAGCTATCAAATACATTCAGGAAAAAATTTCCCTACCCCGGTGGCAGATAATCCTGGCCCTAGAGGGAAGTGAGGAGTTTAAAAAGAAAATACCTCAAAAGATTTTAAAAGAGGCAGTTCAAGAAGTGGAAAAAGACCACGGTGAGTCAATAGAGCTGATTATGTTGAAGGCAAGATTTGGGCAGGCCGGCGCTATCACTAGCCGAGTACAAAAGGTCCGTCATCGACATCCTACCCTCTTGGAAAGATTAGGGGATGCTACGGTAAAGCCTGTTACTGGGCTACCTATAGCGGCAGGGATTCTCTGGGTAATATTTAAGCTCTTTATTACCGTAGCTGGATTTATAACCGATGGGCTAATGGTTCCTCTTTTCGAGGGCCCTTATGATAACTTCATTCGTGGCTCAGTGGAAAAGATATTTCCTCATGGTTTTATTCACGATATGCTAATTGGTGCTCCTGGAACTGGCTATCTGGAATCCTTTGGCCTCCTGACCACTGGAATTTTCGTCCCCATAGGGATCGTGCTGCCAGCAGTTCTGGTCTTCTATATTATCCTCACTCTTCTGGAGGATATAGGCTATCTTCCCAGACTGGCTGTTTTGGTGGATACTGTTTTTCACCGCATCGGTCTTCATGGTTACTCCATAGTTCCGGTCATTCTTTCCTTTGGTTGTAACGTTCCCGGAGTCATGGCCACCAGGATCCTGACGACCGATAAACAAAGGTTTATGATGCTCACCTTGCTGGGGATATCTATTCCCTGCATGGCTCAAACAGCGGTAGTCTTGAATATTATCGGACCCTTTGGCTTACCCTGGGTAGGCTTGATCTACCTGATCCTGATGGGTATCTTCATTAGTATGGGGAGTCTCTTGAACAAAATCCTAAAGGGTGAAACACCGGAAATAGCTATAGAGATTCCTCCCTATAGATTGCCCCGACTCTCCAACCTCCTTATGAAAACCCGCCTGAGGATGGAACAATTTCTATTGGGGGC
>DAOVGK010000016.1 GCA_030672445.1 Candidatus Aerophobota bacterium | reverse complement strand
ATCCCGATTTTAGCCTTATTTATCATCTTCACCACTCTCTTTCTCTGAATTCTCATCGGTATTACATAAGATCAGCTTAAAATTATTTTCGTTGGTCACATCCTTAATTGTGCCAGCCACTCCTTTCTCTCCTTTAGTTGCCGGTTTCTGGAACCGCCCAGTTTTATTTTAGCACAATTTTTTGGAAATGTCAAATGATGGGATGAAAAATTCTGAAATTCCTATCATTCGGTGCCCGGTGCTGCCCGGCGAGGTGTTTTCCATAAGGCAGCCGCGATGAGTTCATTGAGTTTATTGAGTTTATTGGGTTTATTGGGTTTATTGAGTTTGCAAGAGAAAATAATCAGGTCCGCACTTTCTCTGCTCGGCCGGGATGTTTTCGATTCTAGACTTATATGTCGCCCATACGAGCTACAGTATAAAGGCATAAGTAGAACTTAGCGGCAACGTTGGAAAAACACCGAGCACAGGGTAGTCTTGACCTTCTTTGAGAAACTGGAATATTGAATTTGACTTTTTTTTCGCTTTATGATAAATTTGGGAAAGTTGCCATAGTCCTGATAAAGAGAGATTTATTCAAAATTAAGAGATAACATTCTCTGCTAAGAGGCAAAAGATGTATCGTTACAGTAATTGGCTGATGCTGTTCATATTGGGATTGATAGCCTTAGCCATATGGGCCGTCTATCCTCCAGGTGAGAAGATACATCTCGGACTTGATTTAAAAGGAGGTATGCATCTGGTATTGGAAGCAGACGCCTCCAAACTTCCCCCCGGTGAAAATGTTAAAGATGCTGTAGCCGTCGGTTTAGAGATTATAAGAAATAGAATAGACCAGTTTGGCGTAAGAGAACCTACTATTACTCGTCAGGGAGATACCAGGATTGTAGTAGACCTACCAGGGATAAAAAATCCTCAAAGTGCTATGGATCTCATCGGAAAGACTGCCCTTTTGGAGTTCAAGTTGGTAGATGAGGCCGGAAGTATAAGCAAAGCTCTCAAGGGAGAAATACCTCCTGATGATGAGATTCTCTATAATTCTGAAGGAACTCCCTACTTACTAAAGAAAGAAACTCTTTTATCAGGCAGGGCCCTAAAGGACGCTCGGGTAGAAATGGGACAATGGGGTCAGCCCTATGTAGCCCTCGATTTTAGTGCTGAAGGAGCCGATGAGTTTGCTGAAATCACGGGAAGACACGTTGGGGAAAGACTTGCCATAATACTGGATAACGTCATTAAATCGGCACCGGTGATAAAAACCCGGATTACGGGAGGAAAGGCAGTCATTGAAGGAAACTTTACCATAGATGAGGCTAATGAGCTCAGAATAGTTCTCAAAAGCGGTGCTCTACCGGTACCCTTTACACCTATTCAAAATACTTGGATCGGTCCTTCACTAGGACAAGATTCTATTCGAAAGGGGTTATTATCAGGAATTATCGGTATGATCTGCGTTCTCGTCTTTATGGGGATATATTATAAAAAGGCCGGTTTAATCGCCAACTCAGCTCTCCTGCTGAATCTACTTTTTTTATTGGGAGCGTTGGCAGCCTTAAAAGCCACTTTGACTCTCCCCGGGATTGCCGGGATTATCCTCACTATCGGAATGAGTATCGACGCCAACGTGATTATTTTCGAAAGAATAAGGGAAGAATTGAGGGGAGAAAGGGCCCCTCGTTCAGCTGTTGATGCTGGTTATGATAGAGCCCTTCGTACCATTCTGGATGCTAACATAACTACTCTAATTGTTGCCCTGGTTCTTTTTCAATTTGGTACTGGTCCCCTTAAGGGATTCGCTACCACCCTATCTATGGGGATATTAATAAGTTTATTTACAGCTATTGTGGTAACTCGGGTTATCTTTAATCTCTTATTAGCCGGACGACCGGTGAGCAAGCTTAGTATCTAGGAAGAAAGAATGCGTCTTTTTGGCGAAACCCACATAGACTTCGTTGAATTGAGGAAAATAGCCATTTTTATCTCCGGAGCTGCCATAGCTGCCGGCCTTACTTCTCTCATCTTAAAAGGAGGACCAAAGCTTGGTTTAGATTTTACCGGGGGACTAGAGGTTCATCTCAAATTCAAAGAGTCTCTTTCTATTAGCCGAATAAGATTGGGTTTGACCAAGATAGGCTTAGGTAGGGCAGTTATACAGCAGTACGGGGAAAAGAAGGACAACTTAGTTCTTATAAGGACCGGCGTGGAGCAGGTTTCTCAGAATATTGCCTCCCAGATAATTACTTATCGAGAAAAACACGGTAAATTTACCCATCTTGAGGAGTTAAAAAATCTTCCCGGTATAGAAGCGGTAGGATATGAAAATCTTGTCGATCTTCTAACCGTTGAGCCTTCCCAGGCCGAAAAAGTCAATATCAACCAGATAGAGAGAGCCCCTCTTATTTCTCTTATGCAGGGGATTATTCACAAAAAAACCATTGCCAAAATTGAGCAAGCTCTAAGAGAGGAATTTAAAGGAAAAAAGAATACCTTTGAGGTCCGAAGCGTCAACTTGATTGGTCCCAAGGTTAGTGAAGAACTTCGGCGTAAAGCCATACTGGCTATAATTTTTTCTCTGGCTGGTATGCTCATCTATATTGGCTGGAGGTTTGACTTTAAGTTTGCCGTGGGAGCGGTGGCCGCCTTAATTCACGATGTCTTTATCAGCATTGGGGCTCTCTCTTTGGGCAATTTCGAGTTCAATCTTCCGGTGATCGCTGCTCTTCTCACCATAATTGGGTACTCCCTAAATGATACTATCGTCATTTACGCTCGGATCAAGGAAAATCTCAAGACCTACCGAAAGGGAAGGTGGATCTCTTTCAAAAGAATCCTTAACTTAAGTGTTAATCAGTCCCTTTCTAGAACTATTGTTACCTCCTTAACTACTTTCATAGTCGTCCTGGTTCTATTTCTGTGGGGAGGAGCCGTGATTCACGGGTTTACTTTTGCCCTCCTGGTAGGAGTAATAGTGGGGACTTATTCCTCAGGTTTTGTAGCCACCCCCATTGTGTACGACTGGGAAAGAGGTACTTTAGGAAAGATCCAAGTAAAACGGGAGAAAGTTGAGCCAAGGCCCACCAAGGCTGAGAAAATCCCGACAGGAAAAGCTGAGGTAGGCCAAACCGATAAAGAGAAGATAAAAATAGGAGAAAAAGAACCAGTTAAAGCGGTTGAAACAAAAACCAAAAAATATAAGACAAAAAGAGGTAAGCGAAGAAAACATAAGAAAAAGCGCAGATGAGAGTATTAATTGCTGCAGGAGGCACCGGGGGGCATATTTATCCGGGATTAGCCGTAGCTTCCTACCTTAAGGAACACCGCCTCGCCGATGAAATTCTCATAGTGGGGGGAGGAAGGGAACTTGAGTCTTACCTTGTTTCATCGCAGGGATTTAATTTACGCCAAATAGGTATCCAGAGTTATCCCAGATGTTTTTCGAGTAAGTGGATAGTCTTTGGGTGGGGTTTGTGCATATCCCTTCTTCAATCCCTTTTTATTCTCCGGACATTTAAACCCCAAGTAGTTATAGGGATGGGAAGTTTCCATTCATGTCCACTGATTATACTCGCTTTCTTTTTCGGTATTCCGAATCTGATCTGTGAACAAAATGTGCGACTTTCTCTGAGTAACAGGCTTCTTGCACCATGGGCATCGAGAATAGCTCTTAGTTTCTCGGAGACACAGAAGTATCTTTCCCCGAGACTACTACGAAAAACCTGCCTTACCGGTAATCCTATCCGTAGCGAAATCATGAAGATAAAAAAAGAAGAAGCAATAGAAAAGTTAGGTCTGGATAAAGATAAACTTACCCTTCTTTTTTTAGGGGGTAGTCAAGGAGCTCATAGCTTGAATAGATTTGGAATAGAGGCAGCGAAGCTCTTACTACAAGAAAAATTAGGCAAAGAAATTCAGATAATTTTCATCACCGGGAAAAACGATGTAGAATGGGTCAGAACATCTTTTAAATCCCTGGCCATAAAATCACTAATCCTTTCCTACTTGCCTCAAATGGAATACGCTTACGCTGCCTCAGATTTAGTTATCTGTAGAAGCGGAGCAACAACCCTGGCTGAAGTCACTTCTCGAGGACTGCCGGCTGTCTTAATTCCTTACCCACATGCTACCAGGGGACATCAATGGAAAAATGCAGAGGTTTTGCAAACCATGAGAGCAGCTCACCTCATTTTAGAGGAAGATCTCACGGCGGAAAAATTAAAAACCACCATTTTGGGGTTAATCACCCATAAAAGCCTTCTTAAAGAAATGGCCGAAAAAAGTAAAGCCCTAGGCAAACCACAGGCTACCAGGGAAGTAATAAAACTAATACTTAGCCTAGTTAACCAATAAAAATGCTAAATCACGTTCGATCTATTCACTTCATAGGGATTGGGGGAATAGGCATGAGTGGGCTGGCTCAAGTATTGTTGCAAATGGGCTATTTGATAAGCGGTTCGGACAAGAGAAAAAACAATCTAACCCAGGGGCTAGAGGCCAAGGGAGCTACCATTTACCAAAGCCATGATTCTTCTCATCTTAAGGGAGTCGACCTGGTGGTATTCTCCTCCATCATCCCTGCCCATAACCTCGAACTTCTGGAGGCGAAAAGAAAAAAAATCCCAGCTATCTCCAGAGGAAAACTTCTAGGATATCTCATTCGAGACAAAGAAAGCATTGTCGTCGCCGGGACTCATGGAAAAACCACCGCTACTTCCCTTATCTCCTCCATTCTTCATCGGGCAGGTAAAAATCCTACTATGTTCATTGGAGGAGAGCTGAATGAGATTGGTAGTAACAGTCAATTGGGAGGGGATAGATACGTGGTAGTAGAAAGTGATGAGTCTGATGGTTCCTTTTTGTATCTCCTTCCCAAAATCTGCGTCCTTACCAGTTTGGAAGATGATCACCTGGATTATTATGGCTCCAAAAATAAGCTCATTGAGGCATTTATTCAATTTACTCATAACCTTAAAGCTGGAGGTACTTTAATCGTGAATAAAGACGATCTTTGGCTAAAAAAAGCTTTAAGAAGAATCTCTTTACATTATTCTCAAAGACTGATCAGTTACGGGATAGATTCAGAAGCTGATGTGGTAGCTAATAAAGTTAGATTAGAAGAGTTTACCTCATCTTACGAGGTTAGATATAGAGGAAAAGAATTGGAGAGTATTATGGTTCCTCTACCGGGTCTGTACAATGTATATAACTCTTTAGCAGCTATCACGGTAAGTAGAAGTATGGGAATAGGATGGGATCAGATTAAAATAAGTCTTTCTTCCTTTCAAGGGATAAAGAGAAGGTTTGAACAAATAGGACAAACGAGTTGTGGGGCCTTAGTAATTGATGACTATGCCCACCATCCCACCGAGATCGAGGAAGTTTTAAAGGCTGCCAAGAGGATAAAACCACGAATGATTGTGGTCTTCCAGCCTCATCGTTACAGTCGAACGAAACTGCTTCTCTCTAAATTCGCTGGCTGTTTTAATGATGCGGATATTCTTCTCTTAACCAAAATTTATCCTGCCGGGGAAAGTCCTATACCAGAGGTGAGCGGGAGATTATTATTCGATGAGGTCAAAGAACACCGCTCAAAGCCCACTTATTATTTTTCAGCCTCGGAACAAATCCTGGATTTTTTAAGAAAAGAATCCAGAAAGAATGATTTAATACTGACCATCGGAGCAGGCGACGTGTGGAAGGTAGGAAGGCGGTTTTTAGCAGAGTCTAACTAATCTAGATTGGGAGGACTAACAGTTAGAATTTGCTTAGCTTGTTCAGGATAGCGGGCAATGAAACAAAGTTCATCCTCGGTAAGGGGCTTTTGAGTGTGCACGTTAGCGTAGCGGGCTAACTCTAAGATTTTATAAGCCTCTTTCTCATCCTTAAATTTAATCTCCAGCTTCTCATAGACATTTCGAAAACCCTTAATGCCCCCGTATTCTCCCGTGGTTATTTTTCTTCCTGTTTCTATTATCTCGGGCTCTCCCCTTCCTAATTCTTCGAAATCGTAAAGTTCATAGTTACGTCTATCCTTTAAAGCTCCATCAGCGTGAATTCCGGATTCATGAGCAAAGGCATTTCCTCCCACTCCTACCTGGTTCACCGGGATGGGAACACCAAAAGCATAAGAAGTGTATTTAGCGATTTTCCAGGCTTTGGAAAGATCTACTCTTTCATCCAGAAGACTCAGGCCTTTTAGACCACTGGACTTCCTTAAAGCCAATATTACCGAGATCAAATCTGCATTGCCTGCCCTTTCCCCCATTCCATTAATAGAGGTATTGATATAAGCATCTACTCCGGCATCTATAGCTCCTTTGGCTCCAGCCACTGAACAAGCCACCACCATTCCCAGATCATTGTGGCAGTGTATTTCGATGGGTATTTGGATTTCTTCCGCCAGATTTTTTACTCGAGCATAGATGGTAAAAGGATCATCGTAGCCCAGCGTGTCACAATATCTTATCCTGTCAGCACCGTGTTCCTTAGCTACCTGACTGAATTTTAACAAAAAATCCTCATCTGTGCGAGAGGCATCTTCAGCATTCACTCCCACCATCTTTATCCCCCCCTTCTTGGCCTCCTCAAGAGTCTCGACCATCATTCCTATTATACTGGGTTTACGGGGATTCTCCTCAGGGTCCCTAACCACTCTACCTTCAAATTTTCCGTTAACCATCTGTCGGGAAGTAGATATAGATATATTAAGATACTCAACCCCTATAGCCAGAGCTCTCTTGACATCATCCTTGACTGCTCTACACCAGCCACTCAAGATTATCGGCTGAAGCACTCCCATTTTGGCAAGCTCAAGATTAGCCTTAAGGCAATTTATTTCATGATTGGTAAAGGGAAAACCAAATTCTGACTGATAAATCCCCATATCATTCAGATAAAAGTTAATGAGAGTCTTTTCCAATTTGGCTAATCCCAATCTGGACGTTTGAACTCCATCTCGGTTAGTAACATCAATTATATAAATTTTATTTTGCTTGTTACCCATTTTGTTTTCTCGTTTTTACATCAATCACTATAGAAATCGACTAGGTGGATTTTTTCACCTCTACCTCAAGGTCAATCTCCACCTCAGGATGTAATTTAAGAGAAACCTTCCGAATTCCAATGACTCGAATAGGCTCATCTAAATTGACCTTTCTGTGATCTATCTCTAGATTAAACCTCTTTTCAATCTCCTGAACAATATCCTGCGAGGTAACCACCCCGAATAACTTCCCTTCCTCCCCTATCTCCCTTTCCAGTATTAGTCTTGCCCCTCCTAGTTTTTCTGCTATTCTAAGCGCCTTGAACTTTCCCCTCTCTTTCCTCTGTTGGATGAGCCTTTTTTTCTCCTTCCCTTGCTTAACATTGCCGGGAGTTGCTCTCAAAGCCAAATTCTTGGGAATAAGGAAATTACGCGCATAGCCATCAGTTACCTCCACTATCTCATCCTTCTGCCCTAGATTGTCGATGTTTTCCATCAATATAATCTTCATACCCTACCCTCTCACAGAGCCTACACTCAATTACTCAGATTTTCTTATTTATAAGGTAAAAGCGCCATCTCTCTAGCTCTTTTAATTGCTTTGGATAACTTTCGTTGATGCTTAGCACAGACACCGCTGCGCCTTCTGCTTTTTATTCGAGCTCGACTATCGACATAATATCCGAGAGCTTTTACATCCAGATGGTTTAGAGAATCACCTCCTGATCGGCAAAAACTACAAACCTTTCTTCTTTTAAATAGAGGTCTAGCTCTCAAGGCTTTCTCCCTTCTCCTCGGGAAGAGGAATTCTGTCTATCTGGTTTTCTACTGCTTCTTCCGGAACTTCCGGTGGAGGTTGTTTCTTTAGCCTTTGCAGAAATTCAACTCTCCAGGCAACCACTTCTGCCACTCGTCTTTTAACACCGTCCTTGTCTTCATAATTACGAATCTGGAGTCTCCCGTCCACGGCCACCTGACTTCCCTTAGCCAGATATTCGGAGCAAGTCTCTGCTCGCTTCCGCCATACTACAACAGGTATAAAATCAGCTTCTCTTTCTCCTTGCCGAGTGGTAAAAGGACGATTAACGGCGATGGTAAAGCTGGCTACAGGAGTTCCATCCGGAGTGTAGCGAAGTTCAGGATCACGGGTGAGGTTTCCTATTAAGATCACGCGGTTCAAGCTGGCCATTTTTTTCTCCTTCCTCCTTTTTTTTCTCCGGAGGAGCTTTTCTCCTTATTATCATCGATCTCACTATCCCTTCCTTGGTTTTAAGAAACTCTCGAACTCGATTCACTTCTGAAGAATTTATTTGAAAATTAACCGTGATAAAAAAGCCCTCCTTTTCTTTTCCCACCTCATAGGCAAACTTCCTCATCCCTATTTGCGATATATTTTCTACCTCACCTTTATCGTGGCTGACAATGTCTTTAAGTCCATCTAAAAGCGTAGCTCTTTCTTCTTCATTTAATCCAGTTTTAAGAGCACAACTTGCTTGATACCATGTCATTTTGAGGCCTTCCCTCCGACTAACTAGTAAACCCCGTAAGATGTTTACTATCTTACGGGGTAAACCTAAAATGTATCACATCTCCGTCTTTTACCAGATAATCCTTTCCCTCTATTTTAACTCTTCCTTCCTCTTTGGCTCGTTTCATTGATCCGACCTCAAGAAGGTCTGATGCTGAGACTACCTCTGCTCTTACAAAGCCCTTTTGCATATCCGAATGGACTCTACCTGCTGCTTGAGGAGCGGCGGCTCTCTCTTTCACCGACCAGGCCCTCACTTCCCTTCCCCCGCTGATGGTAAAAAAGGTAATTAAGTTTAGCTGCTGGTACACCTCTCTTATTAATTTGTTAAGTCCTTCTTCTATCTTTAACTCTTCAAGGAATTCTGCCTTCTCTTGCGCAGATACTTCTGCCAATTCTGCCTCCCATTGGGCACACATTTCTATTAACCCTCCTCCCCTCTGGGAGGTGTATTCTCTCAAACTCTTAAGTAAAAAGGACGGAGAAGTTAGGTCATTTTCATCTATATTGGCAACGTAAAGTAAGGGCTTAAGAGTCAAAAGACCTTCTTCGACAAGCTCTTCCTTCTCTTTTTCTGTGCAAATCTTTCTCAGAAAATTCCCTTTTTCAAGGTTTGTTTTAACCTTTTGTAAAAGATCAAATCTTTCTTGGCTTCCTTTGGCTCCCGATTTTACCAGTTTATCCAGCTTTGTCAACCACCGCTGCACAACTTTCAAGTCAGAGAGAAGCAATTCTAACTCAATTATCTCGGCATCTCTTATCGGATCTATGCTTCCCTCGGGATGGGCAATCCCTTTCCCTTCAAAACACCTCAATACCTCAACTAAAAGATCAACCGACCTTATTCTGGATAAAAACTCATTTCCTAGGCCCTCACCTTGATGGGCGCCTCTAACCAGACCAGCTACATCTATAAACTCCACTGACGCTGGCGTGGCAATCTCGGGATTTATCAATTCGGCCAGTCTCTCCAGTCGTGGATCAGGAACCAATGCCATTCCTACATTAGGAGATACAGTGGAGAAAGGAAACTTTGCCACCTGCGCCCCTGCTTGTGTAAGAGCGTTAAAAAGGGTTGATTTACCAACGTTAGGTAGACCAATTATTCCGGCTGAGGGGTTAGCCAAGCATCCTCCTCATTTATTCGGTGTAGCTCTCCTGCATCTCTGCCCTTAGGCTATCCAATAGTTCTAGATAACCTCTCAATCCTCTTTCTTCCGCCGGAGCTCTTAATCTTTTTAAAGCTCTTTCCTGAATCTGTCTGATCCTCTCCCTGCTGACTCCGTATTTCTTCCCAACCTCTCTTAAGGAATAATCGCCTTTCTCTTCCAGGTCAAATCTCAACTTTAATATTCCCAATTCACGTCGGTCTTTTACTACCTTTTCTAGTAGTTTTCTTACTTCCTCTTTGAGCATATCTACGGCAAGCTTATAAACAGGTGGAGGTATATTAGTGTTAGAAATAAACTCGATCATTGAACTGTCTTTTTCCTCTCCCATCGGTTTATCAATTGAGACGGTGGTCTGGCTTATTCCCAGTGTTTGCCTGATCTTCTCCGGGGGAAAATCTACCTGTTCAGCAATTTCCTCGGGAGTAGGTTCTCTTTTTAGTTTCTGTTCTAGTTGTCTGGATACCCTGTTCAACTTTCTTAACAAATGAGCTATGTGAACCGGAAGACGTATGGTTCTTGACTGATCAGCAATAGTCCTGGATAAAGCCTGGCGTATCCACCAACTGGCATAGGTGCTAAAACGCTTGCCACATTTATAGTCAAACTTATCCACAGCCCGAGAAAGACCGATATTCCCTTCCTGGATGAGGTCTGAAAGAGAAACTCCTCTGCCAGTATACTTTTTAGCAAAGCTTACCACCAGACGAAGATTAGCTTCCATCATCTTCTTTCTGTCAGCTTCACACGCTGATTTTACTTTCACCGCCTCTTTTAAGATCTGTCTTATCTTCTTTTTATCCTGGTCAGACTCTATTCTGTCTATTTTCGAGAGTTTGTGTTCTAAGAAATCAACCATCTCCCTGACCTTATCTGGATTACGATCAGGATCACCAAAATTTTTAAACAGCCTTTCTCCCTTTTGAAATAGGCTGAGAAACTCTCGGTTCTTATTAATGATGTCGGTTGCTTCTGTCATAAGTTGGATTAGTTTTTGCTTTCCTTCTTTTATTCTCTTAGCAAGCTTCCTTTCTTCCTCCTTGGTAAGCAAAGGAGTCTTCCCTATACCTTCCAAATAACTTTCAATTGTGCCTAAGGGTAAAACTTGCTCCTCTGCGTGAATTATCTCCTTAGCACGGTTTTCCACTAAATCCTCCCTATATTATTGGGTGCTTCAATTCCAACTTCTCAGAAGTACAAATAAAGCGAGAAGTAATTATCTCTCTCGATAATTGATAAGAAAGATACTTTTTTAGAATAGCCTCCAGTTCGATTTCTATGGCCTTATCAAAACTTTGTTGAACTGTCTTCTTCAGGCTTGAACAAAGAAGATAATCCATCAAAAGAACGGTCTTCTTTGAAACCTCTAGCCTGTTCTTATCTTCCTTTTGGCAATCACCGCAAAGAAGTCCGCCTAACTTTATGCTAATAAAGAGAAATTGAATCTTTCCTCTTTCTTTTCCACAATTTATGCATCCACTCAGATATAGCCCGTAACCCAAAATCTTTAAGAGTTTTATCTCGAAACTCCGCATCAAAAGAGTTAAGTTTTGTTTACGAATTCTTTCTAAGCAAAAAAGGGTCTTTACCAGAAGTTCAAAAAGATGAGAATTTGCTTGTTCTTCTCCCAAAAATTTGTCAATCAACTCGGCCAGATAACAGCTATAGGCGAATCTAAGTAGATTCTTTCTAATCCCTATAAAAGGGTAGTTAATCTTACACTCGCTTAAGGTATCCAGACCGCTTCTCGTAGCTTTGTGAATCACCACACTGTCATAAGAAGGAGGTTGAACCAGGGCAGCGAATCTACTTTTTATTCTTCTAGCCCCCTTTGCTATCACTTTTATCTTTCCATATCTTCGTGAATAAAAAATAACTATTTTATCTTGGTCTCCTAGATCATAATCTCTAAGCACAATCGCCTCAGTTTTATACAAACGCACTTTCGGCCTCGATTACTGATTCGCAAACACTATAGCAAAAGAAATTTAATCGGTCAACTGACTTGATAGTACCCAAGAAAGTATTACTATTCAGGAGATTTATACGCGTATCGAGG
>DAOVGK010000072.1 GCA_030672445.1 Candidatus Aerophobota bacterium | reverse complement strand
CAGTAGAAATTATAATGGTGGTTTTTATAGGATTTCGGAGTGGATAACTCCGCTCCAAAAAAACCAGCTAAAAAGAGCCTCTTTTGCCAGAGAGAAGCTTTAAAGATCCATTCAGGAAGATAGTAATCTTGACTTGTCTTTCTACCCAGCGGGACGCCCAAGCTAGTTAAAAGGGTAGCGAAACTACTTGATACAACTTTACAGGAGGTCTCTTCATTAGTGAACTCATATTGGGCGTAAGGAGTGTTTATTTTATGATCTCTTTTCCTGGAATAAACACGGGAACACTTGTATCCAATATAGGAGACATCTTTTCTTATTTGCTCCAGGTCTTCAGGTTTACCGTAGAAGGAGGTAACACCTTTGCCCCTCTTTTTTACAAAATAGATATTTCCATCCCCAAACACATATCCTATTATTTTTAGTAAATAAGGTAGTTGGGGTGAGTTATATCGCAGGGGCAAAAGTTTTCTTTCCCTTAGATGGAAAATGATCTGGTCTAATCCTCGGCCACGGGAATCTTTGCCCATTTTTAAAAGAAACTTTTTTACTTCTTCTTTACTAACAATAATCTCATCATTCGGTTTCTCATAAGAGACCCCTTCAAATGGATATATAGCTACTTCATCTGTTAATTTTAGCTTTTTTAGGGGGATCATTCCGTCCCTGGTATAAAAGGGATGATCTTCGGTGGCTATAATGTTCTTGCCAGTTTTTGTAGTTACTTCATAAACTTTATTTTCTGGAACTTGCCTTAGGAAACCGACTATACTAGTTGAGGTTAGATTTTCATCTTCAAAGTCAAGACAATCTATCTTTTCCTTAAACCACACTCTTTCAAATTCTTTGATTTTTAGATTGTATCCAAGAGGATGCAGGATTAGACTATTTCCGGAAAGGCAGTTTATGTCGTAGCCAATTCCTCCCGGAGAGATGACCCCTTTATCTAAGTCAGTAGCTGCTACTCCTCCAATGCAGAAACCATATCCCCAGTGCATATCAGGCATTGCCAGGGAGTATTTTATAATTCCGGGAAGGTAGGCGACATTCTTAACCTGTAGAGGAGTACGATCTTTTTGAACAGTTTTGAGCATCTTCTCATCAGCGTAAAGAAGACCCGGCACTCTCATTCCCTCAGATTTAGGTATCTCCCAGCGATAGTTATCAATCTTCTTTATGTTAAATTCTTCAGGCATAATTAGTATCTCGTATTTCGTGAATCGTATCTCGTGCAGAAAAAACTAAAAACTCAAAGCTAAAAACCATAATTTATAGCTTGTTCTTAGTTCATTGTTCGTTGTTCATTGATTAAAACCTTTCTGTTTATCTGTTCTTTTTTTATCGATGAACTATGAACTCATAACAATGAACTAATTTCCTATACATCGAATATTATCTGAGCCTCCCACCCTCTGTCAACCTCTTTTACCTCAAGGCCATGATAGGTAACCGCCTTTATCTCCCTTTTTAGATAATGACGGGATAAATCGAGTTTTTCCCCTTTCACTTTTGCTTTGAGACCCTGAGTGTTTATGGTTTCTACCTTAAACTCTTTCAAAAGGTATCTGTCTCCATTAAACTTATAAAGTAGGTTTCGTAGCCAATCAGCTAATAGCTCATCAAGTTCTTCCTTTTCGATTTCTACTTTTATAGTTTTTTTGAGTTTTACGTGGTTAAGATCCGCTATAGTGTCGAACATACTGTAGGCAGCATTTTTGAACAGCTCCTTAACAGATTCTCCCCGCACCCTGATGCCCAAATCGGCTGTATGATCAATAAACTCATATTTTTTCATCATTTAAATAGTAACGTTTTCCGCTTTAAAGTCAGTTACTACTCTTATCTTGCGATTTTTCCAGAAATGAAATCCTCGACCATCTTTTTAGCTTCTGTGTCTGAATATTGGATGGGGGGGTGCTTCATGGTATAGGCAGAGATAGAGGTCAAGGCTCCGCTTATGTCCCTATCCAGAGCAATTTTACAACATCTAATAGCATCTATAGCGGCTCCGGCGCTATTGGGTGAATCTTCCACAGAGAGTCGCAGCTCTAAATTAAGAGGTATGTCGCCAAATTCTCTTCCTTCCATTCTGATAAAACAGACCTTATTGTCATTTTGCCAGGGCACGTAATCGCTCGGTCCAATGTGGATGTTTTTGGGAGAAAGCGGTTCATCCAGTTGAGATTGCACTGCTTCTGTTTTAGAGATTTTTTTTGAGGAAAGCCTTTCTCTGGATAGCATATTCAGAAAGTCAGTATTTCCTCCTGTATTAAGCTGGTAGGTGCGGTCTAATTTAACTCCCCGGTCAACAAACAGTTTGGTGAGAGTCCGGTGCACAATAGTGGCACCTAGCTGGGCTTTTATATCATCGCCCACAATAGGAAGGTGCCTTTCCTCAAATTTTTTTGCCCATTCTTTATCTGAGACAATAAATACCGGGATGCAGTTAACAAGAGCTACTCCTGCATCTAGAGCAGCTTGAGCATAAAATCTGGTTCCCTCTTCAGAGCCTACCGGTAAATAGTTAACCAAAATCTCAGCATCACTCTTTCTTAGTTCCTCTACCACTTCACAGGGATCATCTTCTGCTAAGCGAAAAGCTTCCTCTTCTGAATATTCTTTCATATGTTCTGCCAATCCATCCAGAACATTGCCCATTTTTACCGTTACTTCATAGTGAGGAACGTTAGGGTAAAAAACGGCGGTATTATTTGGTTTAGCAAAGATAGCTTTACTTAGATCCTGACCTACCTTTCTCTGGTCAATATCAAAGGCAGCTACCACCTCAATATCACTCGATTTGTAACCATTAATCTCAGGGTGCATCAAACCGATTACTTCTTTTTTGTCTTTGTAGTACTCTATTCCCTGGATTAAGGAACTGGCGCAGTTTCCTACTCCGGCAATAGCAATTCGTATTTTCTTCATTTCTTACCTCCAATAAATTTTTTTTCTGGATTATCTAGGAACTATGAAACAGTTCCTATCTTGAATTTCGAGGCTAGAAGGGGAGGATTACAAAAGTGTTTTTGAAATTCCTAAGCCTCGAAATAACTATACAACAAAAGTTTACATAATTTTAACTACATTGTCAAGTCAACTTCGCAAGCAAGTTCTGTATCCCTTGTGTAGTGCTGATTTTTAGTTTTTGAAAAGTTCACTACAAAACTTTTATCTTATCTCATCCCCACCCGCGTCCCCTTAAATGCTCACTACAAAGATAAGAAAAAAATAGAAGGAAAGTCGGTGCTGGTAAGGAATTACGAAAATTCAGGTTAGAAAAGTGGCTAAGTTGACTTGTCAAAGTGTAAATATGCGGTACAATAGCACCCGTGCACGAAATTTAGAGGAAAGGATAGTTGGTTATCTTTTAATAAATCATCCTCCGGAGGAGTACGTCTTTACTAACCTCACAGTTGCATGTCGGGGGAACATTGAAGTGTTGACAAGACAGTATACCAAGAACCTACGTATGGTAGATAGTCACATTTCTAGCCTGCATAGCGACCATACCAGTGATTGCACTGGTCATAATTGCTCAAAGGTATCTCGTCAGAGGGATGACTTTAGGAGCTGTTAAGTAAAGATGGTGATGTGATCCATCCTCAGAAATGGGGACAAAAAACGGTGTAGGGATTTTGAAGAAGGAAAAGGTAAGCTCAGGACTAAAGGGAAGTTGTATCGTTGCTCAATCAGGTGGCCCCACCGCAGTTATTAATGAGAGTCTAGGCGGAGTTATCCAGGAAGCTCAAAAACACGAAGAAATAAAAGAAATATACGGGGCCAGAAATGGAATTTTGGGTCTACTTAAGGAGGAATTAATTGATTTAAGAAAGGAGAAGAACTCTACCATTGAGAGCTTAAGAACCTCTCCCGGGGCGGCATTAGGAAGCTGTAGATACCGGTTAAAGTCATGGAGCGAATCCCGTAAGGATTTTGAAAAGATTATCGAGATTTGCAGGAGATACAATCTTCGGTATTTTTTCTACATCGGGGGCAATGATTCTATGGATACTGCCTATAAGGTAGATGAGGCAGCTAAGAGAATGAACTACCAGATGGAGGTCATTGGAATTCCCAAGACAGTAGATAATGATCTTGTTTTTACCGATCACTGCCCGGGTTTTGGTAGCGCGGCAAAATATTTAGCAATTTCAGTAATGGAGGCGGGACGTCACTTGGAAAGCCTTTACGATTCGGAGGCAGTAACTATACTGGAGACATTAGGAAGAAATACAGGCTGGCTTGCTGGATCCTGTGCCCTGGCCAAGCGGTCTGAAGAGGATGCTCCCCACTTAATTTATTTTCCAGAAATTCCTTTTTCTCTGGATAAGTTTATCAAGGATGTAAAAGAGATCTATCACAAGATTGGCGGGGTCTTTATTGTGGTGAGTGAGGGTCTTCGAGATGAAAAGGGAAATTATGTTTGCGCAAGAAAGAACAGGGTATCTACCGATGCTTTTGGTCATCCTGAGTTGGAAGGAGTTTCCCATCACTTAAAGGAAATGATAGAGTCTCGACTCGAGCTAAAGACAAGAACCATCAAACCAGATGTCTGTCAGCAGAGCGCCATGCATTTTGCCTCCAAGGTTGACATGGAAGAAGCATATTTGGTGGGAAGGGAAGCTGTTAGGTCGGCACTAAAGGGTAAAAGTGGCTACATGATTACCATAAGGAGGGAAGAAGGAAGGGTTTATAAACGAAGAATTTCTACGGCTAAGCTCTCTCTAGCTGCTAATATGGAAAAGAGAGTTCCCCGAAGATGGATAAACAGAAAGGGAAATTTTGTGACCAGGGAATTTATCGATTACGTCCGTCCTCTTATTCAAGGAAAGGTCGATATCGCTGTTCAGAAAGGGCTTCCTTACTATCCTAGATTAGAGAAAAGAAAAATTCTGGCTAAGAAATGGACGAAAGGAGGGCTATAAATGGGAAAGATGCAGACCGTTACTTTATTTGCTGACTGGGAACCAAAAAGTGATTTTAAGTTAGGCTTGAAAGATGTGGAAGGAAAGCTTACCTATCTGGGAGGTAAGGTTTGGAAAAATCCTACTCTTAAGATAGTGGAAAAAGATGTCCCTGAAATTGGTCCTACTGAAGTTCTCATTAAGGTAAAAGCATGCGGTGTCTGTGGCAGTGATGTTCATATGGCCCAGTCTGACAATCAGGGATATATCTGGTATCCCGGGCTTACCGCCTTTCCTTGCACTCTGGGACACGAGTTTTCCGGAGTAGTAGCTAAAGCGGGAGAGAAAGCAACTAATAAAAGAACCGGTAAAAGATATGAAGAAGGTGAACCTGTTACCTCGGAGGAGATGCTCTGGTGTGGAGCCTGCCGACCATGTGCTGATGGTTACCCTAATCACTGTGAGGCATTGCAGGAATTGGGTTTTACCTGTGATGGAGCCTTTGCCGGATATGTGAGGGTGGATGCAAAGTACACCTGGAGTCTGGAGGAGTTAAAGGGAAAATATTCCGATGACGATATATTTTTAGCCGGAAGTCTGGTCGAGCCAACATCGGTTGCCTACAATGCGGTGATTGAACGGGGAGGTGGCATTCGTCCTGGAGATAATGTGGTTATTTTGGGTGGAGGTCCTATTGGCCTGGCAGCGGTGGCTGTTTTAAAAAGGGCAGGAGCGGCTAAGCTAATATTATCGGAACCCTCCGAGCCAAGAGCGGAGCTGGCCAAAAAGATGGGCGC
The DNA here is from genome assembly GCA_030672445.1 of Candidatus Aerophobota bacterium. The sequence continues at coordinate 7,538 of DAOVGK010000072.1, read as the reverse complement.
CGACCATATTATTAATCCCTTAAAAGAGAACTTCACTGAATCTGTATTAAAATTAACCAGTGGTCGGGGAGCAAAATTGTATCTCGAAGCAACCGGTCTTCCGCATAAGGTCTTCGGCAACATAGAACAAACTATTTGGGAAGGAAAGCAGCTAAATAGTGTGGTGGTGATTGTGGCAAGATCAGCTCAAAAAATTCCCCTTACCGGGGAAGTGTTCCAGGTAAGGAGAGCATCCATTGTTGGTTCTCAGGGACACTCCGGTCATGGAACCTTCCCCAGGGTTATCAGCTCTATGGCTTCAGGAATGAATATGCTTCCCTTAATTACTAAAAAGATTCCTCTAGAAAAGGTTCCGGAAAATATAGTTATGCTCCAGACCAACCGTACAGAATGTAAAATTACGGCAGTTTTTGAGCAGGGTAGCCGCAACCTTTAGATTGCGCTTGTTTGCGCAGGCTAAAGCCTGCGACTACCAGATTATAAATGGGCAAGTTCAATTCGCCCTTGGATAATTTATAAATTCCTAGGCCGCAAGGTGAATTAAATGAAGAAGATGTTGGCAGCCGTCTTTGAAGGGGAGGGGAAGCTTGCCTTAAAGGAGATTCCGGTTCCCCAGATAAAGACCGAGGATGAAGTCTTGTTAGAAGTGGAAGCAGCAAGCATTTGCGGAACCGATGTGCATATTTTGGAAGTACCTCCTGGCCATCCAGCCACGCCGGGGACAATTCTTTCTCATGAATATGTTGGTAGAGTGCTTGAAATCGGAAAGGAAGTGACCCAGTTCAAGGCCGGCGACAGGGTAGCGGTAGACCCAAATCTTAAATGTGGCAGTTGTAGTTACTGCAAAATGGGTATGCCCAATATGTGTGAGAATATGACCACCTTAGGAATATTTATTGATGGAGGATTCGCCAGATATAACGTTGCTCCAGCTAAGGCACTTCATCCAATCTCTCCCCATTTACCTTCAGAGCTAGCCGTTTTTGCTGAACCCCTTTCCTGTGTGGTCAACGCCACTCAAAAACTTTGTAATCATCCAGGTGAATCAGTGGTAGTTCTGGGAGCTGGGCCTATCGGTCTTTTATTCACCCAAATGTTTAAGGCATCAGGAGCAGGGAAAATTTTGGTCTCTGAGATATCGGAATACCGGGCAAGATTCGCTCGAGAGAGTGGTGCTACCCGGGTTATAAACCCATTGAAGGAGAATCTAGAAGGAGTTGTAAAAGACGAAACCGGGCTGGGAGCAGATATAGTGGTCGATGCGGTGGGGGTTTTGTTCAAAGTTGCTCTGGAAATTGTACGCAGGGGTGGACGGGTCCTTCTTTTTGGCCAGAATTATCAGGCAAGAGCCGAGATTGCCCAAAACGACATTACCCGCAACGAGCTTATCATACTGGGAAGTTTTATTGCTAAATTTACCTTTCCTCCTACCCTAAAGATTATCGAAAGCAGAGTTTTAAATTTAGAAAAACTCATTACTCACAGACTTCCTTTAAGTGAGATTCACCGAGGGATAGAGGCGATGAGAAATCAGAAGGCAATTAAGGTGGTCATTACCCCCTAAGGAGGTACAAAATGTCTGATCAACCTCAGAAAAGTGAGATGTGGTTGACAACAGAGAATCCTGCTATCATCTTCGAAAATACCGACGTAGGCAGGCTGAAGAAGGAGATCTGGGATGCATCCGAGGAGGAGATTGATGCGATTCTAGCTGAATGTGAGGTACCCTCACCTCCAGAGCTAGGTAAACCGGGCAGCTATATTCAAACCACAGTGCGTCAGAGACTTATTGATAACAGGAGCAAAAACGATATGGTTATTATTCCCGTGGGATGTACGGAGAACCATGGTCGGCATACTATCTCTGGTCTGGATACCTTCATGGTGACTCAAATCGCCGAGGCACTACGCAGATACACGGCTAAACAGGGTCGAGCAGTTAATCTTGCCTTACCTCCCCTCAATTATGGGGCACATCCCTATCACCACATCGGAATGCCAGGTACGGTGAATATACCGCAGGATGCGGTACGGGAGACCCTTATCTACGTGATGCTTGGCCTGTGGAACGATGGTTTTCGGAAACAGATCATAATTAATAACCACGGCCAGCTCTGGGTTCTGGAATCGGCCTTACACGAATTTATGTATCGTTATCAGCTTCCCGGAATCTTTCAGGTATTGGATTGGCATCGAGGAGTGAGGGAATTCTTTGGTTTAACGGGAAAGGCAGACAGCATGGAGACAGATTTTGTCCATGCAGATGAGGCGGAGACCTCAGTGGCTCTCTTGATGTTTCCTGAAGGGACGGTTGAAATGAGCCTTGCTCAGGACACCGAGGGAGAGGGATTTCTTCCTGATGGTCATTTTGATAAATCGGTGGATCCATTTCGCCGACCTCACCGTTGGTCCGAAGGTGAGGGGCATATGGCCATCGAAATAGCTGCAACGCCGCAAGGAACAGTGGGAAGACCGACCCTGGCCAGTGCTATAAAGGCTAAGCGACCCATTGCCGCGATCCTCAAATATTTAACCTTGGTTATCAATCAGATCCTGGAGGCCTATCCGCCGGGTAAGGTCCCACCGGTGGAAAAGGCGACCTTACGAGATCCTAGGGAGATGGAGCCATATCTGAAAGAGCCTCAGAGTAAAGGTTGGAAATCGGTCTACGGATTGCCAAGAATTGGGTTCTAGCTCACACGAGTAACTCAAGGCTTCAGCTTTGATTCCGCAGGAAAGTATTAGAAGATATATACGGGTATCGAGGGACTTTCCCCGCAGAAGCCTTAGATCAGCCACCTTAACGAGTCTTCGAGTTGAGGAAGAAGAAAGACGTGTTGTCTGAGGAGCGGAGCGACGAGTTTCACGTCTTTCCCGAGACGAGAAGACGAGCAGAAATAATCCTAAGCTGATATACAGCGACGGAGGGGAAGAGTCCCGAGATATTTCTTAATATTCAAAGAAGACAAATGAAAAAAAGCATAGTGGTATCAACTCCAGAGGCAAAGTTCTCTGCCCTAGCTTACAAAGAAGACTTTCGAGATAGCATTAGAAAAGTGGCCGAATTGGATTTTGACGGGGTAGAACTTGCCATCAGAGATCCTAAAAAGGTTGATCTAGAGAAAATTAAGGAATTGGTGAGGCATTATCATTTGGAAGTACCAGCCATTGGCACCGGACAGGCCTGGAGCGAAGAAGGGTTAAGCTTTTCTGATCCCCGCTCTAAGGTGAGAGAGAAAGCTATTGCCAGAATAAAAGATCATATTGACTTTGCCGCAGAGTTTTCTGCCCAGGTGATAATCGGTTTGATAAGGGGTAGGATTGAAGATCGCGTATCCCCAGAGGATGCGGAAAAATGGAGCCTGGATTGTGTGCAGGAATGCGCTAGGCTGGCCCAGGGATTGAAAGTAGGCCTTACTCTGGAGCCCCTAAATCGTTATGAGACCAACTTTATCAACACTGTTGCCGAAGGTATTGAGTTCATTGAGAAACTGGACCTAGCTAATATGGGAATGTTGATAGACACATTCCATATGAATATTGAAGAGGTTTCCATTTATGAAAGCATTGTCAAAGCTAAGGATTATATTACTCACGTCCATTTAGCCGATAGCAATCGCTGGGCGCCAGGAAGCGGACACCTTGATTTTGCTCAAGTTATCAAAACACTTGAGAAAATTAACTATGAGGGTTATCTCTCAGCAGAAATTCTTCCTCTGCCTGATCCCGACAGAGCCGCCCGACTAACTATTGAGCATTTAAAGCAAATTGGCTGTTAGTTGACTTTTCCAAAAAATCCTTCATAATTTAGTTATTAATTGAACACACAAAATCAGGACGTAGCTGGAATAAAAGGCCTGGAGGGAGGTGAAAAAGGCTCGAGGGCAAATCCGGCTTAAGCTAAAAAAGCATCCGGATGTTAAGTAGTCACTTTTTCTGGGAAGTTTATTTGAGAAACTGAAGTATCTGGAAGTGGAATGAGTTAAGACTAAAGATAAATAGGGGGTAGGAAAATGAAATGCCTAAAAACCTTATTAATCCTTCTGGGCCTCACCTTGCTGGTGTCAACTTCAGCGATAGCTAAGGTTACTATTACATTATGGTATCCTGAGGGTCAAATTACTGCTGGAGCTGCCCACTTTGCCGACAAAACTCTATTTGCTGATTTTGAAGCTAAAAACAACTGCAAGGTGGACCTCGTCGGGGGGGACTATGACACCATGCGGCAAAAAATCTTTACCGCTATGGCAGCAGGAGCAGGAAGAGTTCCCGACATTCTGTTTGTCGACCGATCCTGGGTTCCTGGCCTTTTGAAGGAGGATGCTTTAGAACCAGTCCCTGAGGCAGATGCCAAGCAATGGCTTGCTGCAGTAACTCCAGAGATCGTAGAACTTTCCGACTATGGCAATGGTCAGATGTGGGGATATCCTCAATATGGAATCGATGTCTACGGCATTACCTGGAATAAGGACTATTTTGCCGAAGCAGGGTTTGATCCAGAAAGAGCTCCCAAGACGTGGGCGGAATTTCTGTATTACAGTTTAAAAACCAGTAAGAAGGATACAGCAGGGAACCTCACCAGAGTCGGGTATGCCATCCGCCATGTGGGGCATCCTCATGGAGTGGTTCATAAGTTTCTATGGGCTCTCTGGGGGGGCGGAGCAGATCTAATTACTGACTCGAAAACATTAAAGGGTGGCAAGGTGTTGTTTAACAATGAAGGCGGCAAGGCTGCTCTCAAACTCGTTTACGACATGATTTATGTGGATGAGTCTACAAGTCTCAACTTTCCAGATCCAAGAGCAGCCCTTTTGCAGGGAATAGCGGCAATGCAGATTAGTGAGACCATCAGTATTCAAGCTCGACAACCGAAGGAGGCTCCCAATTTAAGGTGGGGTGTAGATCTACCTCCGGTAAGATACGTCGGATATAAGCCCGCCACCAATTTGAACAGTTGGTTTTATTCGGTACCAAGACTGAGCATGAACAAGGAGTTAACATGGAAAGCCATCAAATGGATTAATAGTGTTCAAAGGGATTACGAGTTGTGCGCAAAATACAAAAGTACTCCCCGGTATAAGGAGAACTGGGCGAAATCTCCTTTTACCACTGACCCCTATGCAGTGGCTTTACGGAAGATGCTTCCCTACGGTCGGGCCTATCCCAACAATCTGGGTTTAGATGGTATTATGGAAGCTCTTGGTGCGGCAATTCAAAAGGTATGGCATAATGAGGCTGAGATTGGACCAGCCTTGGCGGAGGCAGAGGAATTAGCCAACAAAGCTATTAGAGATGCAGCAAAGTAACTCTTTGTCATACGCCTGCTCCTCTAGATAAGGGGCGGGCGTTTTTTTATTGATGGGAGAACTTAATGTCTACCAGCCTCACCTTTTCTTTCTTTAAACATTGGTTCTTGGTTAGTTATCGAAGGAAGTATTTCCATGCCTATCTTTTTATTGCACCGATTATTATCCTGTTTGGGATATTCAGGGTTTACCCTGCCATTCAAACCTTAGCCTACTCCTTTTATAACGTAGAACTATTAAGGCATCGATTTACATTTGTCGGGATGGAGAATTTTTTCTCTCTTTTAGAGGACAAGATTTTTCTGAAAGCGAGTCTCAATACCCTGATGTATGTAGTGTGCATTGTTCCAATTTCAGCTGGTATAGGGATGATTCTAGCAGTTATTCTAAATGCAAAATTCCGATTTAGAGAGTTTTTTAAAGGGGTCTATTTTTCCCCTTTTATAACCAGTACTGTAGCTGCTGCCATGGTCTGGTGGTGGCTTTATAATCCACAATTCGGACTTTTTAATAATATCTTAAAACTTCTACACCTTCCTCCCCAGTCCTGGTTGATGTCCAGCCGTCAAGCATTAATGTCAATCATTATCTTCAGTATCTGGAAAACTTTGGGGTACAATATGATTATTTACATCGCGGGACTACAAGCAATTCCCGAACAATATTACGAGGCAGCTAAAATTGATGGAGCCAACAACCTTGTGCAATTCTTTAAAATTACGATACCTTTACTTGCTCCAACGACCACATTTATTTTGATATACAATACTATTCTTGCTTTTCAAGTATTTGATCAAGTATTTGTATTGACCGGTGGTGGTCCTGCTTACTCCACCACAGTAGTGGTATTAGAGTTATATCAGCAAGCCTTTTTAAAACATAGATTCGGATACGCCTCTGCCATGGCTGCGGTTCTTTTTATTATCATCTTAGGAATTACCATTATCCAATATACCATCAGAAAAAAAAGAGAAGTTGTTTACTGAAAGGTATGCCATTTTGAGGAGAGAATAGTGAAGGTCTTACAGTCTAAGGAATACGCAATATTTACCGGAAAGATAAGTCTTTACATTATGGTTTCAGCTGCCGCCGTAATTATGATTGCCCCTTTTTATTGGATGTTTGTTACATCTGTTAGCCCAGTCCAGGATATTGTCTCTTTCCCTCCTAAATGGCTTCCCAGTTATTTTGTCTTTAGACACTTTGTAGAAGTCCTTAATAAAGCACCTTTCCACTTTTATTATATGAATAGCCTGATGGTGGCGGTGGTCTCTGTTGGGTGTTCACTATTCTTCGGTTTATTTGCCGGTTATGCCTTTGCTGTTTATAGGTTTCCCTTGCAAAACTTCTTTTTCATTTTGATCCTGAGTACCATTATGGTTCCTTTTCAGGTTACCCTCGTTGCCCTATATATTCTGGTGGCAAAAATAGGATGGGTTGATACCTTGTGGGGGATTTTGGCCCCTAATTTCGCCAGTGCTCTGGGAGTATTTTTGATAAGACAAAGCGTAAAATCTATTCCACCTGACCTGATAGAAGCGGCTAGATTAGATGGAGCCGGTGAAATAAGAATAGTTTTAACTATTATTGCACCTTTAATTAAGGCAACCCTGGCAACTGTGGGGATGATTCTATTTTTGAATAGCTGGAATGACTTTTTGTGGCCGGTAATTGTCATTAATTCTAGAAATCTACGGACCATCCCGGTAGGTATTGCTTTGTTCAAAGATCCCTACGGGAGTATGAATTATGGTCCCCTCATGGCCGCCACAGTGATATCTACCGCGCCCATGCTAATCGCTTATATCTTTTCTCAAAAATTTATAGTAAAAGGGGTTACTGTAACCGGATTAAAGGGTTAAGTGTAAGGAGAAATAAAGGAGCAGAGGGTTGAATCTAAAGATTCGAAAGAAGTTGGAGAAAGGGTATATTTCTATTATTGAGGAAAAAGAAGGGATCAAGCTGATCCACCTGGGGATTCTAAAGCTAAAAAAAGAAGAAAAATTTGATGGATCCGCGCTTAATGGTCGAGAAACTGCTCTAGTAATCCTGAGTGGTAGCTGCCGCAGGCTATAAGCTCTACTATCTCTGGGTTTTAGCAGGAGAAAAGCGGATTATGAAAGTAAGGGAGGATCCTCAGCATAGGTGGGTGACAAAGCTTTGAAAGTTTGACTTTTTGGGAAAAATATCTACCATAAATCAGTAAATGTGTAAATCAGAACGAGAATTTTA
>DAOVGK010000096.1 GCA_030672445.1 Candidatus Aerophobota bacterium | reverse complement strand
GACGGCGTCATCCGGGTGGATATAGAATTCAAATCCTAAAGAATCCCTGGTATAATCGGTTCGGGAGATAATTCCTTGGATCTCTCCAATTTTTCCTTCCCGGAAATGAAATTTCTTAAGATTCCCTAAAGAAGGATCTATCCGACTGAGGATCTTGGAAGAGTTTGGTCCGTACAAAGCTATTCCTGTCTTGGGTGATCCTTCTTCGACAGTCTCTCTTAAGTCCTCCACTACTGCTGGTCCTTCAATTTTGGCAAATATATCATCACTATTAAAAGTAATATATCCGTCCGAAAGTCCCCGCAGCCATGACTTTACCTTTTCAGTACAGGACGGATTAGTGACTATCAAATAATGGTCTCTACCTCCAGTATCGGAGTCTAAGTAGAGAATAGAAACCTCATCGATAAGTTGAGCTCGCCTGTCCAGAAGAAAAGAATGCAGAAGCTCTCCCGGCTTAAGCTTGGCTAAATTACTGGTAGATACCTCTTGAAGAAATGGTTTTGCCCTTTCTCCGCTTACCTTGAGTAGTCCGATGTCGCCCAGATCGAAAATGGCAGCCATCCTCTGGGCTGCTTTAATTTCTTTGGCCTCATTTTGATAATGAAGAGGCATTCTCCAACCGTTATTTTCGACTAGCTTTGCTCCAAGCTTTTGATGCTGGGCAAGTAAACTGGTCTCTTTCACCGACAGTTTTATAGGAGAATGGTAATGGGGGTAACCCAGCTTAGCAGGTCGGTTATGGGTGGAAGTCTCAGTCTTTGCTCCCTGGCCCAACTTGGCTACCTCTCGCTTCACTTCCTCAAGAGTCTCCAGATCTATCTTTCCTCTGGATAGATCCCCATTCAGCCCTATGTAGCTAAAGGGCTGAATACTCATCAGCATCCGGTGAATAAGTTCGGCTAACTTCTCCATCTCCTCTTTTCCTAATCCTCGCTGAGTAATCCAGGGGGTTCCTAGACGGATGCCACTGGCGTCGGCGGCCGTCTCATCACCAGGAATAGTGTTCTTATTGACCACCAGACCGCAAAGATCCAGGATGCGAGCGGCTATTTCACCCTTTAAAGGAAAGCCGGTCCTGGTTTTGATAGCCTTTAGATCGATTACTAAAAGGTGAGTATTTGTTCCTCCATAGGCTATCTTTAAGCCTCGCCTCTTAAGAGAGGAATCTAATGCTTTAGCATTTTCCACAATTTTTTCTTGAAGTTTTTTGAACTTCTCTGTCTGGGCAATCTTAAAAGCCACGGCCATAGCGGCGAACTTGTTAACGTGAGGGCCACCCTGCTCGCCAGGAAAGACAGCATTGTCTATTCTTTGGGCCTTTTCCTCATCGGTGGTCAAAATAACCGCCCCACGAGGCCCGCAAAGAGTTTTGTGAGTAGTTAAGGTGATGACATCAGCATAATCAACTGGACTCGGATATTGTCCAGCAATCACCAGTCCCGCAGGATGAGCAATATCAGCAAAGAGTACGGCTCCCACAGTATCGGCAATCTCTCTGAACTTCTGCCAGTCAGGGGCCCAGGGATAGGAGGTATAGCCGGCAATGATCATTTTTGGTTTATGCTCGATGGTCAACCTCTTGATCGCTTCGTAATCCAACTTTTCTGTTACTCTATCAACTTCATAGGAAACGATATGATAGCGCCTGCCGGATCGGTTGAACTGGCTGCCGTGGGTTAGATGGCCCCCATGGGGCAAAGCCATGCCCATAACCGTATCGCCGGGTTCAACAAAAGCCTCATAGACAGAGTTATTAGCCGCTGCTCCCGAGAGGGGTTGTACATTGACAAATATTTCATCAGCCCCAACCTTCATAGGAGCATGGGGATTTTTATCGGTAGCAAAGCATTGGGCGGCCCGCCTCTGAGCCAAAGCTTCAACAAAATTGACGTACTCGCCCCCTTTGTAAAATCGTCTGTCGGCATAGCGTCGGTAGTGGGCAAGCTGATCCTTGAAATCTAATAGCAGCTTTTCTTCGTCCTTGGTCATTCTTAAGGGAGGATATCCCTCCGCATAGAGGTTAGTAAAGACCGAGCCCAGGGCCTGTCGGACAGCTTTGGGACAGATGCTTTCCGAGGGAATGAGGACAAGCTTCTTTGCTTGCCTGTCTTCCTCAAAGCTGATGATAAGATCTGTATCAGGGTCTATTTCAGAAAGATTTTCCTCAAGGAGAAAATTCGAATACTCCTCATCATCTTTTCCTGAGGATGCTTCCTTTAATAAAAATTCTCTTCTTTTCATGAATAAATTCCTGTTAGCTAAATCTGGCATTTTGCCTAAGATTTTGATTCAATAGCTTTTTTAATTCTTTTTAGCCCTTCTATTATATTTTCCCTGGAGGTTGCATAGGATAATCTGATATATTCGTCTTTCTCCCCTACGTTTCTTTGACCAAAACAGCTCCTGGCCAAAACGGCTACATTTGCTTTGTGTAATAGATATTGTTGCAGCTCTTTTGAGTCACGCAAATCTAGATTCCGGCAAGCCTCAGTTACATTGGGATATATATAAAAAGCTCCTTTTGGCTTTAAACATTTAATTCCTTTGATATTATTTAGCCCTTTATAAATAATATCTCTTCTTTTCTGAAATTCTCCTATCATAGCTAAGGAATCGTCCTGTGGACCTTCCAGGGCTTCTATTCCCGCATATTGGGTAAATGTTGCTGTGCAGGAGTTAGCATTTGTTTCTATCCTGGCAATATGAGTGGTCAGCTCTTTCCTCATTATTCCAAATCCCAACCGCCACCCAGTCATGGCGTAAGTTTTGGAGAAACCATCGATCAAAATTGTCCTCTCTTTCATTCCAGGAATAGAAACGATGCTCTGGAACTTTCCATCATAGACCATATTACAGTACATCTCATCTGAGAGCACCCAGATGTCATTTTGAATAGCTATCCTAGCAATAGTTTCTAAATCATCTTGGCTCAAGATACCTCCGGTGGGATTTTGAGGAGAGTTAATAATAATCATTTTTGTTTTTGGAGTTATCCTTTCTCGTAAATCCTCTGGGTCAAAGCTAAAGTTCTTCTCTTCTAAAAGGGGAAGGGGAACTGGTTTTCCCCCTACAAAGTTTATGACCGATTCATAGATGGGATATCCCGGGTTTGGATATATCACCTCGTCCCCTTCATTGATACAGGAAAGGATACCATCAAAAACTATTGGTTTTGCTCCGGGAGTAACCACTACCTCTTCAGGTTCAACCTCGATACCTCTGGTTTCAGAAATGTAGTGCGCAATTGACTCTCTTAAAGGAAGGATCCCGGCCGAAGGACTGTAATGAGTATAGCCCTCACTAATGGCCTTCGTCGCTGCATCTTTAATATTTTGGGGGGTATCAAAATCGGGCTCCCCCAGAGCAAAACTTATAATATTCTCACCTTCTGCTTTAAGCCTATTTACCTCTGCCAGGACTTCAAATGCTGTTTCAGTCCCTAATCTTCCCATTCTTCTTGCTATTTGCATTGGTGTACCTCCCTCCCTATCGCCCTAGATATTTTTCATCCTTAATAAAAAAGAGGGCACGACATTAATCAAATCGTCATGCCCTCTGTCCTTTTACCTGAGAGATTTGTCCCGCCTACAAAGACAGGCCTGCCCCTTCGGTTCTTTCCTTGATTAGATTTAAGGAAAGCTTCTCCAGAGAGCTAGTCGATTAAGGTTCTTTTGCCTGAGAGTTTAAATTAAAGGTTACCCCTTCGGCGCCAGATATTCTCTTCCCTTCCTTAGTTGTCCCCTACCTCCGGTCTCTCCCTTAATCGTCTTCTACTTATACCATATTTTCAACCATTTTAAATTCTATACACAATTTGTATTTTGTCAACTTCCCTGTCCACCCGAAAAATTTAGAAATTGAGCACTACTGTAGCTAAATTTTATTTTCTAACCTTTCCTCTCTTCAACCCTCACCTGTGAAGTGAAATCTCTGCTTTGCTCCCATAATGAGAAATAGGAGCGCGGCCAGTCCACTCATCCCGGCCCCATAGGCAAAGCTTGCCTGGGGGCTGACATGCTGCCAAAAGAATCCAGCCACCAGGTTAGCCGGCAAGGCAGCCAGACCAATTGAAGTATGAAAAGCACCTAAAGCTATGCCTCTATAGTCTTTGCCGGATAAATCTGAGGCAAAGGCTCTTTGCCCAAGATCAATTGAGGCATAGACCAGTCCGTAAAGCGCAAAAAGGAGAATGAAGACGGCCCAAGAACCCGCCCAGAAAAATCCTAGACAGACCACCCCGTAAAGAAGATAACCCAGAATGACAATGGGTCTTCTTCCGATAATGTCTGAAAGAACACCCAGAGGAAGAGAAAAGACAGCATAGACAGCATTAAACCAGATGTAGAAGAGTACCGGCAAAGCCACTGACCACCTGGGATCAACCGTCATCTCTTTTATTTTAAGGAGGAAGAACATATAACTAAAATTACCCAGGGCAAAAAGAGTAGCTACCACAATAAACCATCTCAAGGGTCTCGAAACTCCCAAAAGACTGATCTTTAAAGAGAAGAAGCGAGGCTCCCTTCTTTTTTCCTTTAGCCAAAAGAGGGGAATTAAGGCACATATCCCCACCGCTCCCGCCAGAAGAAAGATAGGCTTAAAATCAAACCTTAAAAAATAAAAGAGAAGAAAAGCTATTACTGAGCCCCCGATTGCTCCCAGAGTATCCATAGCTCGATGAAGGCCAAAAGCTTTACCTCTCATTTTAAGAGAGGAATCAGCGATAATAGCGTCCCGGGGAGCAGTTCGAAGGCCCTTTCCCACTCTTTCCACTGATCTTAAAACAAATATATGCTGCCAGACCAAACAAAGACCCAAAAAGATTTTAGATAAGGAGGATAATAGATACCCCGTGAAGATAAAGGGTTTTCTTTTCCCGGACCTATCCGACCAGAAACCGGCCAAGACTTTTAAAATACTGGCCAGGCTATCTCCCAATCCGCCAATTAACCCCACCACTATTCCTCCCCCTCCCAAGGCGACAATGAACATGGGAAGCAAAGGATGAATCATCTCACTGCTTATATCTGTAAGAAGACTAACCACTCCCAGAAGGATAACATTAGAACTTATCCCCTGAAGCCATCTTTTTCTTTTTAACTTCAACTTCGAGCTCTTTTAGAAAATGGAAATGGATTTATTTTTTAACTTGAGCGTAGCTCGTTGAAATTTTAAAAACATAAGGTAAAGCCGCCAGTCCCCCATAGTAGATAATTAGAAGAATTGGGGAAAAGGATCCCACCCCGGGACAGAGTAAATTGGAAATTGTTCTTGATTGAGAAAAAGAGAAAAAGTTAACCAGCCATAAGAGGCCAGTAAGGGTTAACCAATTGGCATTGGCAATTATCTGAGCTCCTCCCAGGGTTATCAATCCCAAGGCCAGGCTAAAGAATCCCAATGCCAGGATAATTGTTACCAGGGGAGCAATAAGGAGATTGGTTAGAAGACCAATAAGAGGAATTTGATGAAAATAAAAGGCAAGTAGAGGAAGAACAGAAAGCTGTGCCGCCAAGGAGACAGCTAAAGATTTTCTTAACCAGAGAGGCAGTCTTTTAAGTCTTTTTTCTAGATAAGGAGTAAGATAGATTATCCCTCCCACCGCTATAAAGGAGAGCTGAAAACTGGTGGTGAAAAGAGAAAGGGGACTGAGAATAAGAATAAAAAGAGCGGCAAGACTAAGAATGACCAGGGGAGGGGTATCTCTGTTAATCAATAGACACCCCAGCCCTACCCCTGCCATTAAAGTTGCCCTGAGCACCGGGGCTCGAAGGCCTGTAAGAACCGCATAATATACCAGCAGAGGTACAGCCAAAAGAGAGGTCAATTTAAAAGAAAGGCCCAAAGTCCTGAAAAAAACAAAAAGGATAAACAAGACCAACCCCACATGTAGACCACTCACCACTAAGATATGGCCGGTACCCGTTTTAAGGAACTTATTTTTGACCTCAGCAGGAAGAGAATCCTTGTCTCCCAACATAATAGCCTTTAAGACAGTAGATTGAGGCTGAGGCAAGCTGTGCTCAATTAATCTCACCATCCAGTCCCGGCTCCTATAGGCCCACTTCATTAAGGGATTTCCTCGACCTCTTTTTATGAGCTCCACTTTTCCTGTAGAGAGCTCAGCCCAGATCCCTTGATAGGACAAATATTTTTGTGGGTTAAATCCTCCTTTTTCTTTTTCTCCTT
>DAOVGK010000017.1 GCA_030672445.1 Candidatus Aerophobota bacterium | reverse complement strand
CAATCTGGGTGTTTTTATTCCTACTATTCTATCCAAGGGTGTCGTTGCCGGGCTGATAGGAGGAGTAGTTTTTCCTGCTGTAGTCTTGGTAAAACAACTTGAAATTTCTTCCATTAGAAACAGATGGTATTACTCTCTGGGCTCTATAACTGCTGCAGCCTGTTGGATTATTGTGATAATACTCTATAGATAAGGGAGGATAATTTGAACAAAGAAGAGACTTTGGCTCTGGATGAGTTTAAGGGAAGAGTCACATCATTAGCGAAGAGTTTTTAAAAGATCTTCTAGAGGGAGAGTATTTATGACATCAGAGCTTTCCAGCCATCCACGTCGGGCAGTAATTACTCCGAAAGGCATCAAATCCAATCCCCGTAAATTGTGGGCATCGGTGTTTATGACTAGTTTCACTCCTCTTTTTTTCGCCTCCATCACCCAGACATCGGTAAGGTCCAACCTCTGTGGTTGAGCATTGATCTCCAGCCAGACGCCTTTATCTTTGGCTACCTCTAAAACTTTATCTAAATCGATAGCATAAGGTTCCCTTTCGCCTAACAGCCGACCGGTAGGATGAGCAAAGATACGAACAAATGGATTCTGCAAGGCCTTAACCACCCGATCGGTAATGGTTTTTTTATCCTGTTTAAAACCGGTATGCACGGCAGTCACCACTATATCCAGCTGTTTTAAAATCTCGTCAGGATAGTCAAGACTCCCATCTTTTTTAATATCTACCTCACTGCCCGCCAATACCCGAAAGTCGGTAAGATGAGAGTTTATATTTCTTATTTCCTTAATCTGAACCAGAAGTGTCTGCTCGCTCAGACCCCCTCCTATTCTTAAAGAACTGGAATGATCGCATATGGCTATATACTCATAGTCTTTCTCTTTTGCCTTTTCAACTAAGTCTTTAATGGAAGCAGTGCCATCGCTTGCCTGACTGTGAATATGTAGATCACCCTTTATCTCGTGGCTTTCTAACAATTTAGGTAGCTTTCCCGCTTCGGCTGCCTCAACCTCTCCTCTATCCTCCCTCAATTCAGGTGGAATGAGAGGAAGATCTAATAGGTTATAGACCTCCTCCTCTTCTTTTCCTCCTAGCTTTTTCCCGCTTTGAGTAAAAACCCCATATTCATTAATTTTTAAGCCTCTCTTTATAGCCCTTTCCCTTAAGTTTATGTTATGGGGTTTGGAACCAGTGAAGTACTGAAGGGCAGCTCCAAAAGAATCCGGTAAAACTACCCTAAGGTCCATCTGAAGACCCTGACGGGTCAGGATACTTGACTTGGTCTCTCCCCTGGCCAGAACTTCCTCAACCGAGGAAAGTTGAACAAAGGCATCCATGATGGGCTGAGATCTAGCAGAGGAAACCAGTATATCTATATCCCCAATGGTTTCTTTTCCTCGCCTCAGACTCCCTGCTGGAGATATTCTTTCTATCCAAGGGGAAGCCTTTTTTTTCAATTCGACAACTATCTCTTCCACTATGGGCAGAGCTTTCCCCAGTAGGATGCGAGCCCTGCTAGTTCGATAAAGTCTTATTCCTCGTAAGATATTCTCCTCAGTTTTTGCTCCCATACCCGGTAGATCTCGTAGCTTACCAGATTGGACAAATTGCTCCAGATCAGAGATATTCGTAACCTTTGCCGTCTCGTGAAGAAGCTTGACGCTTTTCGGACCTATCTCAGGAATAAAAAGAAGTTCTCTTACACCCTCGGGGATTTCGGCCTTTAATTTCTCATGGGCTGGAAGCCTGCCGGTATTGAGGATTGCATCGATCTTCTCCAACATTCCTTTACCTATTCCGGGAATGTCTGCCAACCTGCCCTGACGGTGAAGTTCCTCCAGGTCGCCTGGTAAATGCTCTAAAGTCTCGGCAGCCTTCTCGTAGGCCCTTACTCGAAAAGGGTTCTCTCCTTTGATAGAAAGAAAATCGGCCATTTCCCTGAAAATTTGACAAATTTTAGCCGAATCTACTTTCACTTGAGTTTTCCCCATATCTTTCTTACCTGTTCTTTTGTCTTATTAACACTTCCCTCATTCTCAATGACAAAGTCAGCCCTCTTGATTTTCTCACTCTGAGGAAGCTGAGCTTCCATTATTCCTTTGATCTCGGCCGGACTAAAATCGCCTTTCTCTTTAATCCTTTTCAACTGAGTATGGTAAGGCGCCCTAACTACAAGAATCTTATCTACCAGAGAATCCCATCCTGCTTCTAAAAGTACCGCCGCATCTATGACCATCAGGTCCGATGGGCTGGCCTTGATTTTCTTCTTTATCTCTTTAACTATTAGAGGATGAAGAATTGAATTTAGCTTTTCCAGTTTCTTTTTATCTTTAAAGACCAGATTTCGTAACTTTTTTCGTGAGATACTTCCCTTTCCATTTAGTACCCGCTCCGTAAAAATGCCCACCACTCTTTTTTTAATTTTCTCTTTCTCAAGAAGCTGATGCCCTATCTCATCTGCATCAATGACCTCCGCTCCCAAATCCTCAAACATATGGGCTACAGTGGTCTTACCACACCCAATATTGCCAGTAAGCCCGATTAGTCTACTTTTTGGCCACTTTTCCAGAATTTTCTTTGCCTTCTCCAAAGCCTTACCCCGGTGACTGATACGGTTTTTTTCTTTTAGGCTTAGCTCGGCGAAGGTTCGGTCATAACCCTGGGGCTCAAATATTGGATCGTAGCCAAATCCGGCGCGTCCCCTCCTACGCTGAATGATTCTTCCCAGGCAAGTTCCCTCTACGGCCCTTTCTCTTCTAGCTCCATCGCTGATCACCATCACACATCTGAAGGTTGCCCGGCGTTTCTGAAGAGGGACTTTTTTCAAAAGGGAAAGAAGTTTTCTATTATTATCCTCGTAGGAAGCTCCCTCGCCGGCAAATCGGGAAGAAAGAACGCCTGGAGCTCCCCCCAGGGCTTCTACTGCTAGTCCCGTATCGTCTGCCAGGGCAATTTTGCGGGTAAATTTAGCCACCGTCCTGGCCTTGACCTGTGCATTTCCATAGAGGGTATCCTTATCCTCCACCAGGAGGGGAAATTTAGGAAGGTCTTTAAAGGTTAAAATTCTTATGGGCAGGTTCTGGAAAGCCTCCTTTATTTCCCTGATTTTATCCTCGTTTTTGGTAGCTAACACCAGTTCCATTCATCTATTCCTATCGCATTTTTCTGTAGTTGAATAAGCTTTGCTATTCCCACCTCGGCCAGATCCAGTAGCTCATTTAGCATAGCTCGGGAAAAAGAAGCTCCCTCCCCGCTTACCTGCACCTCCACTAATTCTTTTTTGCCTGTCATTGCCACATTCATATCCACGCTGGCCTGAGAATCTTCTTGAAAAGATAAATCGAGAAGTTTTTCTCCCCGGCTAATTCCTACACTGACTGCTGCTAAAGACTCTTTAATGATAGAATCCGCTACTATCCTCTTTTCTATCAGCCATCTATCAGCGTCCACCAGGGCCACAAAAGCTCCGGTGATGGAAGCACACCTTGTTCCTCCGTCTGCCTGAAGGACATCGCAATCAATCCAGATAGTGCGTTCCCCTAGCCCGGTTAGATCCACCACTGCCCTGAGAGACCTGCCGATCAATCTCTGGATCTCATAAGACCTGCCTCTTCGCTGATCTACTTCTCTCAGGCTCCTGGTAGGAGTTGAGTAGGGACGTAAACCATATTCTGCCGTGAGCCAGCCCTCTCTTCCTCCTCGAAGAAAAGCAGGAACACCCTCCTCTACCATGGCGGTACAAACTATTTTGGTGTCTCCAAGACTTATGAGAGTCGAGCCCTGGGCATACTTAACAAAGTTTCTTTTTATGGTAACTTTTCGCAGCTCATCGGCTGAGCGTCTATCCCTTCTCAGCATTATTTCCTCTCATCCATAAATCTTCATATAAATCGGCCCCTCTAGTGTCTATACCTACAATAGCGGGGAAGTTCTTAACCCATAGCTTGTAGACTGCTTCAGGTCCCAGATCGGAAAAGGCCGCAATTTCTGCCCTTTTTATCCTCTTAGACAAATAGGCTCCCGCTCCTCCAAAAGTAA
>DAOVGK010000021.1 GCA_030672445.1 Candidatus Aerophobota bacterium | reverse complement strand
ACTATGTGCGGGGAATATTGCGCCCTGAAGATAGTGGAGAAAGCCCTAAGATCCCAAAGAATATAGGAATAAATTAGAGCAATGGGAAAAAAGGAAGTCTTAGTTTTTGGGGCTGGTGCCCTAGGACTGGGTTTTCTGGGACCCGAGCTACATAACAGTTACAGTTTAACCTTCATTGATCGGGAATTTAAGGGGGAGTTTTTAGCCTATCTTGGTAAAAAGGGTGAGTACAGGATTAACCTCACCACACCGGGAATAGAAGTAGTGGCAATTAGAGGTGTGGAGGGTCTGAATCTCGATGATAATAGAGAAAGAGAAAAGGCAGTCAAAAGGATCGGCCAGGCCAGTCTTATTTTTACGGCAGTGGGACTTTCCAATCTTAAGGGAGTGGCTCCCATTCTGGCTGAAGGGATCGAAAAACATCTGGAGAGGAAAGAGCAGTTATATATTCTCTGCTGTGAGAATGGCCAAGATGTCCCTGCTAAATTCCAGGGTTTTCTCCAAGAGAATATGGTAAATCTACCTTCCTGGGTGAAAATTAGCGAGCCTGTAATGGGACGGATGTGCCGTTACGAGGAGAAAGTTAAGCCCTGGGGTAACTTCGAGCCAGTTGCCGGAGAATTTAGCTGGGGGATAGTAGCAGAGCCTTTTTATGGAATCCCTATAAGGAGAGGTCTGGTAGATGAATCTACCCCACTCAGCCCTGCTTTTCAGGTAAAGGAAGATGATGAGTTCGAAGTCCTAAAAGAGAGAAAAATACTTATCCATAACGGTTGTCATGCCTTTCTTGCCTTTCTTGCTCATCTAAAAGGCTATACTTACTACTGCCAACTGGAGGAAGAAAAAGAGATCCTGGAGCTAGCCAAGAAAATGGTGAATGAAGAGATGATAGAGGCCCTCTTAAGCAAATTCGGAGGGATTCTGGAGAGAAACGATCTTAAAAACTATTCTTTCGATGTTTTAAGAAGAATCATTTCTCCTCTGTTTGGAGATTCCATCTCCAGGGGTATGCGAGGCTCTCTAGAGAAGCTCGCACCCCAGGAGCGTCTTATCTGGGGGGCGAGGTTTATACTCTCGGCCGGGTTTCTACCGAAGATATACTGCCTGGGTATTGCTGCCGCTATTAAAATCAACCGAGACAAAGGCAGGCTAGCCGGATCTTTAGAGGAAATTCTTTCCCGGCACTGTGGGTTAAAACAGCCCCAAGATACAAAACTCATTGAGCTGATTAAAAGTGGATACTCAGAGACGGCAGAAAGATTCGGGGAATGAAAAAGTGCGCGTTCAGGTAGTCTCCCTAGGTGAACTTCTGGTAGAGATAATGAGGGAAAAGGTGGATCAATCCCTGGGTGTGGCGGGAACTTTTGTTGGTCCTTTTGCCAGTGGAGCGCCGGCCATCTTCATCGATGCTGTGGCTAGATTAGGAGTAAACTGCGGTTTCATCGGCACTGTGGGGGAAGATGATTTCGGAAGGTTGATCGTAGAAAGGCTAGAAAGGGACGGAGTGGATACTACTTACATCCGATCCTTAAGCGATTACACCACCGGGGTAGCCTTTGTTACCTATTTTAGCGATGGAAGTCGAAAATTTATCTATCATCTTTCCAGGGCTGCTTCAGGAAAAATCGATGAGGATCAGGTAGATTCGCATTACCTCTCCAAAGTAAAATACCTCCACCTAATGGGATCATCCTTGTCCATAAATGAAGAATGTCGGAAGGTTTGCTATGAGGCAGTCAGAATTGTGAAGGATGCGGGAGGAAAAATCAGTTTTGATCCTAATCTTCGTCCAGAACTACTGGGTATAGAGAGGATTAGAGAAATCTCTAAGCCAATTCTTTCCTCCTGTGAGGTAGTTCTACCCAGTGGAGAAGAAGCAAAGATGTTAGCCGGAACCCAAGATGCTGAGGATGCCTGCCAGAAGCTATTAGAATATGGACCAGGGATAGTAGCCCTCAAGCGGGGAGAGAAGGGATCGTGGATATTTACCGCAAAAGATAAAATAGAAGTAGCTTCTTTCCCGGTAAAGGAGATAGATCCCACCGGAGCCGGTGACTGCTTTGATGCCGGATTTGTTGTCGGTTTGTTGAAAGGATGGCCTTTAAAGAAAGTGGCTAGGTTCGCCAATGCCGTAGGGGCTCTAGCCGTGACCAAAAAAGGTCCCATGGAAGGTGCTCCCACCTTAGAAGAAGTAAATCGAATATTGAAAGCCGGATAAGCACCTCAAATTATTTAATGAAAGGCAAAAGATGCAATTTTCTCAGAAAGGGGCACTTGATAAAAGAAAAAATTTTGTTAACAATTAGCAGTGAGGTTAGATCTTTGGCAAGAAAAGAGCTAAAAACAAGGCCAGGAGGAGGTGACAAAATAAATAGGCCATTAGTTGGGATAAAAGAAAGCTTTCCAAAAAGAGAAAAACGTTAAATAATTAAATTTCTTTTGGGAGGCTTTCAGAGAAAAATGAACCAAGTCCAAAGGGAGGAGTCTATTATGAATAAGAAAGCGTTGATTTTTATGGTCCTTTCCGTATTCCTAGTTGTTACGCTTGGTATGTCCACCTGTGTAGCTGAGGCAGCGGAAGAAAAGGAGATTCGAGTTGGCATGATCGGGCCTCAGACAGGATGGGCAACTGTTTATGGTAAGTATGTGGTTCAAGGGGCTACACTTGCTCTCGAGGAACACGGCTTTAAGTTTAGGAATCGCCCAATTAAACTGTATATCGAGGATACCAAAGGTAAAACTGAATTAACGGTAGAAAAGCTCAGTAGTCTCAAGGACCGCGATAGGGTGCATGTAATCATTGGGCCCTCTTTAGGTAATGAAGGTATGGCAGCGGCAGACTGGGCAGCGCGAAATCCCGATATCCCCATACTTATAGGTTATTCTGCACCAGAAGACGTAACTATGCGTAAACATTCAAGAAATGTCCTGCGACCCGGATGGACTGGTTCACAAGACATTTTTTACTTTGGTGAGTTTTGTGCCAAGACGCTTGGTTACAAAAAGATAGTCATGGTCGGACAAGACTACTCTTATCCATGGGGTCAGGCGGCTGGTTTCATCCGGGGTTTTCTCGAAAATGGTGGTGAAAAGTTCGAAAGAATATGGCACCCAGTAGAGCAGCTTGATTTTGGATCGATTATGATAAAGTTACAAAAGCTATCTGGAGAATATGACGCTGCGTTGTATAACGGAGGTGGTGCTCAAGTTGTTGCCTTTTTCAAACAGTGGAACCAGTACGGCATGGATAAATTTTATCCTCAGCTCCTCGGTGGTGCTAATATAGCAGATCGATCCATCCTTCCAGAGTTGGGTGATAAAGCAGCTGGAATATACTCATCAATGCATTATTGTGAAGGATTGCAGACAAAAGAAAATTTGGAGTTCAGAGAAAAATTCTATAAGCGATGGGAACGATATCCTGGTGCTATTGGGGTACAGGGATACGATGCTGTGAAAGTGATCTTCAAGGCCCTAAAGACTGTAGATGGTAATATTGAAGACACCGCTGCTTTTATCGAAGCTCTCTATGACGTTAAGATGCCCGAATCGCCAAGAGGTCCCTGGTACTTCGACGAATTTGGGCAAGCCCTCCAGAACATCTATATCCAGAAGGTCGTAAAAGTTGGCGATGAGCTTTTAAATGTTCCCGTCAAAACATACAGGGGGGTTTCTCAATTCGGTCCTTATGTAGGTATGGAGAAGGAATACATGTCACAACCGCCACATGCACCCAGGTACCCGCCTGGAACGCGTGATGAGTATATGAAAGAAGTAGAGAAATACTTTGGAAAGGAGTACATCGAAACTTTAAAGAAGAATAAAGGCTGGAAGAAATAGGGAGTTTAATGAGGTCCGATCAGAGCATAGTTCTATTGCTGCAAAGCGTTTCCAAGTCGTTCGGCGGCGTAGATGCTGCTCGCAATGTTAATCTAGCTGTAAGGGAAGGTGAGATTCATGCTCTGATCGGACCAAACGGAGCTGGAAAGACTACCTTATTTAACCTGATCACAGGAGAGATTCAAGCGGAGAAAGGTAGTATTGAATTGTTTGGGACTGATGTTAATCACAGCTCCACTCAACTGCGTAATGTACTTGGCCTGGGCCGAACCTATCAACTGTCGAATCTTTTCTTAAAGCTGAGCGTTAGGGAAAATTTTTTTTTAGCTTCTTGGGGAAAGCGAAGTAAGAAGTTAACACCGATGTTTCGATCCTGGATGAGGGATACAGTGACCTGTAAGCGAGTGAGAGAAGTTGCCGGAATGGTGGGTCTCAAAAATCGATTAGAAATCTTGGCAGAGGAGCTTTCCCATGGAGAACAGAGGCACCTTGAGATAGGCATGGCCATAGCTTCCAATCCGAGGATTCTCCTGCTTGACGAACCCATGGCTGGATTGTCATCCACAGAACGTGCTCGTATGACCAAACTCATAGGTGAGCACCTATCAAAAAGGATGACAATCTTACTAATTGAACATGACATGTCTACTGTATTCAACATAGCTAGTAAAATAACAGTGATGCACGAGGGATCAATTATTGCTGAGGGAGACCCTGAAGAAATTCGCTCCAACAGACACGTTCAGCAAATCTATATGGTAGAGGCAAGAGCAAAGAGTAATGAGGAAGCAAGTTTTAAAGGTTCGTAATTTACATGCTTATTATGGTAAAAGTCATGTAATACAAGGGATTTCAGTGCAAGTTGCTCGTGGTGAGTGCTTTGTAGTTCTTGGCCGCAACGGTATGGGAAAAACGACATTCTTACGATCAATCTTGGGATTAATGTCAATTAGACGGCAGGGTAGTATTCTGTTCAATGGGGAAGAAATTATAAAGATGAGAACGTATGAAATTGCACTGAGGGGGGTTGGATACGTTCCTCAGGGAAGATATCTATTTCCCTCCCTCTCTGTTGATGAACATCTGCATTTTGTATATCGGTCCCCAAAGGGAAATAAGAATCCTATTTGGACTCCTGAGAGAGTATATGAGCTTTTTCCAGAACTCGAGAAACGTAAGGAGATTGCAGGGACAAAGTTGAGCGGAGGAGAGCAGCAAATGTTAGCAATAGGACGAGCACTTGTAACAAACCCGAGTCTTCTCTTGATGGATGAGCCATCAGAAGGGTTAGCCCCGGCTGTGATACAGCACATTCTGGAGGTATGTAAGCATCTAGTTAAGAGTAACATCACGTTACTATTGGTCGAACAAAATATCGAGATGGCTGAAGAATTAGCTGACCAAGTTTGTATCATCTCAAGAGGTCAGGCAATGTATGAAGCACGTAAGGAGAAGTTTGTCGCTGAGAGAGGAGTGCGGCAGCGATATCTGGGAGTTTGAGAGAGAAAATTTTCTCTTCTCAACAGAGGTAGATTCTGCTCCATAAAGAACGAACTCAGGCCAGGCCAAAGTAGGTAGAGGAAGATATTCTAATGTCTTTTGTAGGTTTGGTACTCATAAATGGGTTAACATTCGCAGGGTTACTCTTTATAGTGACTAGTGGCCTGACTCTCTCATTTGGTCTGATGCGGGTGCCAAATCTTAATCATGGAGCATTTTACTTAACGGGAAGTTACATCGGACTCACTGTTGTAAAGACTACAGGAAATTGGTTATTGGCGGTTTTATCTGGGGGTTCGATGATGGGATTAGTAGCTTTAGTCGAGGATCGTTTTCTCCTTAGACGATTTCGAGAACAAAAACTTGTCCTAACATTGCTCACACTCTCTATTGCAATAATTATGGCCGACGTAAACTTACTGATATGGGGAGGGAACCCACAATTGATGGAAATTCCAAGAGTATTAGATTTCACAATATTTCTTTTTGGTATTGCATACTCAAGCTATCGAATATTTATTCTTGCTATTGCCATCATCATCAGCGTTGCACTTTGGAGTTTCTTAAAGAAGACAAAATTGGGTATAACTATCCGAGCTGGTATTGATAATTCTGAGATGGTAGCTGTCCTTGGAGTTGACATAGAAAAGGTATTTACCTGTGTTTTCGCGCTATCTGGTTTTTTGGGAGGTATCGCCGGGGTGATGGGTGGGGCATTTTCGATGATAGCTCTTGGTCAAGACTGGAATATGCTTACACTTGCCCTGGTTACGCTCATCATCGGAGGTATGGGAAGTTTTGCTGGCACAATAGTAGGTTCCCTAATCACGGGTTTGGTATTTAGTTTTGCAAGTGCTTATATTCCGCAACTGTCCAATTTCTTCATATTTTTACCCGTAGCCATAATACTTGCACTATGGAGGCGAGGTTTGTTAGGGAGAGAATTATAATTGATCGAAGGAATCGACGGTCGGTTTTTCTTTTCGTTTTGAAAATGGGGGGTATTTTAGTGTTGATATCCCTTCCCGCGTGGGTATCTATATTTATTCTCACTTTAATAACAAAGATCTTGCTCTTCGCTCTACTGGTAATGAGTTTCTCCTTCCTGGCTGGTCAACTCGGCTTATTATCACTTATGCAGTCAGCTTTTTTTGGAATAGCTGCGTATGCTGTGGCAATTCTCCAAGTTGATTACAGAGTCCCTTTCCCTATCCCACCTTTGGTTGGGTTCTTCGTCGCAATAGTCTTCTCTGCTCTGATTGGTGCTCTTGTGTTTCGTACTCGAGAAGTGTACTTTTTAATGCTTACTCTTGTTCTTGGACAGATTGTCTGGGTATTAGCACTTCAGCTCACATCATTCACCCACGGAACTACTGGAATCTTGGGTATTTACGCTCCAGGTATATTTGGGAAGTCTCGTACAGCCTTCTATTTCCTACAGCTCGCTGTTTTTTTGTGTTGTGCTGGCCTCCTCACAAAAATTATCCGCTCACCATTCGGTTTAATTCTTCGGGGTATACGTGACAGTGAATCACGTATGGTAATGCTTGGGTATCCTATTTTTTTTATTAAGCTCCAAGCATTCGTTCTCTCTGCAGCGTTAGCCGCTGTGGGAGGTATATTCTTTGTTTACTTCTACGGTGTAATGAACCCGGACGTTATCTCTTTAGAGACAAATATAAATGCTATGATTTCCTCAATTTTAGGTGGTGTGGACAGTGTAGCTGGCATGCTTTTGGGAGCAGCTATTTTCAAAACACTTGATAGTTCCCTCAGTGCAGTGACGCAGCGCTATATGCTTGTATACGGTATTCTTTTCTTGCTTGTTATACTAGCTCTTCCTAAGGGGATTGTGGGAAGTCTAAGTGGAGCAAAGTTTCCCCTCCTTTCAGCTATAGCAAGCTGGTGGAGGAATGTACTACGAAGGCGAGCTTTCAAAGCGTCCGAAGAGGTCGCATCAAATCACTTGAAGGAAGAATAAGTTTTTTTAGTGGTGATCAGGCTCCTCTTAGCTGACACATTATTTTTCCGTATGCGTTATCGCTTGGGTGGCTCTATGACCACGCCTTCCATTTCCCGAAACTCACTCTCAGGACCAGAGGGAGCATAGATAGCTAGGAGACGCATAGGCTCGCTTCCGGTGTTAATGGTTGAATGGTAAACTCCAGGCGGAATGTGAATCAGAACACCGGGTCCAACATCGCGTTCAACCTGTCCACTTTCCAAATCAACAACCTGGTATCCCTTGCCCGAAATAACATACAGAACCTCCTCGCAGCCAGGGTGATTATGTCTGTCGTGTCCTTTGCCTTGATTTAGGACAACGACGCCCGCACTGAATTTGTCAGCCTCCGTAACCCGTGGCTCGGAAAGCCAGTAAAGTCTTCCCCAATTAAACACCTGGGTCTCAACGTCGGCTTCCTCCACAAACGTCAACTTCTTTTCTTTACTGTCCATAATTATACCTCACTTTTTCTTCCGCTAGTTCAGGCACCACATCACCTATACCCACCGTATTTTGGCTGTCCGACAACCAAGACCTATTCTGGAAATGGAACCTCAATTCTTTTTCCACCGTTCATAGCTGATTCATGAGCACATATACCAGTCATTGTCCAGTTAGCCGCTGCAACAGCATCACTAAAAGATTCCCTCTCTTCGATTATGGCACGTATAAACTCATGTGTCAGATGAGGATGTGAACCTCCATGCCCTGAACCCTGTACAAAGGATGTATGTTCATGTTCATCATCATACACTCCTTTTATTGTATATGGTGCAATTTCTTTTGGCAAAAGGTGTCCGTAGTCCGGAACTTCTATTCTCTTTGCATCTTCATATCCTGAATAAATAACAGACCCTTCACCTGCAATCTGCTCCCATTCAAAGGAAAGCTTTGTGCCATATACGTCGAAACTTTCTCTGTACTGTCTAATTGCATCAAACAGTGACCTGGTTACTTCACATGCAAGATCTGAGTTGCGCAACTTTAATAAGGCAGTTTCAATTGCAAAAGGTGAATCATATTTTTCAGTGTACTCTTCTCTAATTGTTCCTGAACCTTGACAAACCACAGATTCAACTTCTGTCCTAGCAAGTGCGAGCAGTGGGCTTACCGCATGTGTTGCATAGTGCATCGGAGGAAAACCGTACCAGTAATCCGGCCAGCCAGGCAAGCTCATATTCTGTTGGTGAGAACCTCTCAAAAACTGTATTTTTCCCAACTTCCCAGATTCAACGAGTCCTTTTGCATAGAGAAATTCTCTTGTATATACAGCTGTCTCCATCATCATGTAGACTTTACCTGATTTTTTCCTTGCCTTTACTATCTCAAGACATTCCTCTTTTGTGGTAGCCATGGGAACAGTACAGGCAGTATGCTTTCCCGCATTCAATGACGCCAGTGTCATCGGGGCATGAGCGGCTATTGGAGTAACAATATGGATTGCATCCAACTCTTCTATTTTTAATAGATCTTCAAATCTTGTAAAACGTTTTTCTATGCCGAATTGTTCACCCACTTCATTTAAATGATCTTTATTCCTTTGACAGATTGCATAACACTCAGCATCGGGATGTTTCTGATAGAGTGGAACAAACTCAGCACCAAAGCCAAGTCCCACTACTGCAACTTTTACTTTTTTGTCCATTCTATTTTTCCTCCTCTATTGATAATATTATAAGTTTGTACACTTACTTTTTTAGGAATTATACTCTCATCTCTCATTCAGTACGATGCTCATGCATTATTACATCAAATACAATAATCTGGCCTGTTACAATAAATTGCTAGGCAGGATCAACATGCAAAAGGTTCACCCCAGTAGAAATTATTTCTAATAGCAACACAACTGTTAATATCCCTGGAACACTCCCTTGGCCTCCTGTTAGGAATGTGCCACCAATTACTACTGCACCAATAGACCTTAATCCGAATCCACTATCCATGGTAACCTGAGCTGTAATAACTCTGAAAGTGAAAAACAGTAAAACTGCTCCTGTCAAAAAACTGCAAATAAGGCTTGGTTCATTTTTCCCTGAAAGTTTTCCAAAAGAAATTTGATTATTTAACGTTTTTCTCTTTTTGGAAAGCTTTCTTTTATCCCAACTAATGGCCTATTTATTTTCTCACCTCCTCCTGGCCTTGTTTTTAGCTCTTTTCTTGCCAAAGATCTAACCTCACTGCTAATTGTTAGCAAAATTTTTTCTTTTATCAAGTGCCCCTTCTGAGAAAATTACATCTTTTGCCTTCCCAGAAAGAAAAAAAACCTCTTCTGGAATAGCTTTATCCCTCAATAGAGAAGAACCATCGGACTTCAGAGAAAATTGAACCATGTCATATTCAGAATTGTCTTCTTATTTTACTCAAGCTACTTCTACCTTTAGTAAATTGGTGATGCTGGACTTCTATGGGGATTCCGGCGGGGATTAGATGGTCAGGGGGCTAGTCTCCTTCTTCTCTTCAAAAAGATTACCACTGCGATAACTAGAGGAAAAATAGAAAGGGCGTATAATAATCTAGAGTTTTCTTTTCTCACCAGTCTTACCTCTCTTTTTCCCCCTTTAAAAAATCCCCCCGTTTTTTTCTCCAAGTTAATCTGATACCCGGTTTTTTCCAGCGTTGAGGATAGATCCAGTTTATATCCTTCGAAGGTTGGTTTTTCATAAGGTTGCTTTTCTTGGTCATATTCAGTGATGTTATATCCCAGGGTGGGACCAGGTATCTGTTTTACATAATAAGGAAGTCTTTTCACCCTCTGAAGCACCTTCTCTCCTTTCAGAAAGAGAAGAGTTACATCTTTAATGGGAGTAATATGAACCCATCTCCACCTCTCCACCCTTCCCGGATTCTGAGGATCCACCAGTTTGTTGTAGTAAAGCTCATTATACTCATCCTGAGTGAAAGGGTTAAAGTAAAGGGTATTCTTTCCGGCGGCATAAATTATCCTGGCTGGATCATCGCAGGGCTCTCTCATGGTCCACCTATTTCCCGGTATTATTTCATAGCCGGTTCCTCCTGTTCTTCTGGAGGTAAAGACCACCAAATTCTTCTGGCTGTCCTGAATTATGGTTCCATCCTCTGCCCTTATCCTTATCCGGTAGCTACCCACTGGCAGGTTAATGATATAGTCCTTGCGAGGTTCGGTGGTATAGAATTTGGGTCCCTCGGGTGGCTTGGGCTCTTTAGGAATGCTTTTTTCTATTTCCTGGCTGGTAAATTCTTCTCCCGCCTCTCTTCTTTTCTTTATCTCTTTAAGAAACTCATCCATCTTTTTGCGGTATTCAATTCTGGCCTTATAAAACTCACTGATCTTCTGGTAGTATTCCTCGGTAGCCTTTTTATACTTTTCGTAGTAGGTATGAGCGTCTTCATCTATGCAAAACACACTTGTCTCTCCCCAATAGCCTTCAGGATAATAGAGAGAATTGTCCTGCTTTTTCAAAGACTTGATAAGTTTTCCCTCCTTTAAAATCTCTAAAGTACCCACTACTTCTTCATTTAAAGTCTGCCACCCAGCCATAAATTTGGCCGTAATAGGCCAGAAATAAACTAAAGTTATGCGGGCAGAAATGCCACTATTTCTGTTAGCTATAAGGTAGATGGTGTCCTCGGTCCGGGGAGTGAACGCACCTCCATACCCTTTTCCGTTATAAACATTTAAGCCGTAAACGAGTTGCTCGCTCATTTTTGGACCTTGAGCCATAGAGGCACCTTGCAAGCAAAGCAGAAAGAAGAAAAAGACTCCCCCAAAGACAATGATTTTTCTCATCCCCTTACCCCCTTCCTTTTAAGGATGAATATGGAAAGAATCATCAAGACCACCGAATAAATTATGGAGTAAAGTATGCTTATTCCATAGAGCCACATACTTCCCACATTGACCGCATCCATTCCTCGGCTTAGATAAGACAAGGGAGAGATCCACCATACTGCTTGATAGATAAGGGAAACGGCTCCCCCAATATAAGAGAGGAAAGCGGGCATCTCCTCGGTCGAGAGACTGAGCAGCAGTCCCTGTCCAAAATAGAGAGCCCAGAGACCCAAGAATACTCCTACCACCCAGAGAATGGAATTTCTTACTCTGCTGGTGAGAGAGGAGATAAATAAGCCGAAGCTAATCCAGCAGGATACCAGAAAAATAGAGAGGAAAATAGCTTTGGCCAGACCATAGGAAAAACCGAGGTTAGTTAAGCCGGAGACTCCCCAAAAATACGCAAAGAAAAAAACCACGATGAGGAGATAGGTTAGCATCTCCTTAAGGTACTTTGCTATAATGAAGGCTGAGGAGCTGACAGGTCCATAAAATAGAATCTCCAGAGTTCCCTGATCCCTTTCCCGAGACACAGAAATCGAGGAGAGTATAGTTAAATAGAAAGATATAATGATCACGGAAGGAAAGAAAAGGAAGCCACTTAAGGGATCAGGAGAGATTCGAATATTGTTTTCCCTGATACCTCCCAGATATCTTGCCAGAAAAAAAGAAGAAAGTAAGAAGGAGATAAAAGTTGCTACATAGATCCCCCATCCATGCAAGGCTGAGACAAGATCTCTTTTGGTCAGAACCTTAATCGTCTTAGTCGATAAGAAAACTTTTTCTTTACTCACTCTATTCCTCCGGATAAAGCTTTACATCGTCAACTGTATCCTTGAAGTCCCCCTGAGGCGTATGAAGAATAACATCGAGAATACCGTATTTTTCAACTTTGAGGTGCTCACCGATCTTTTCCCAGGGGATTATGCCCTTGTTTTTAGCCAGAAAAGCTTGTGAGTCCCAGAAAAGCTCTATGGGACCGCTGAACAATTCTTTCCCCCGGGTATAATCTTCCTCGTCACCCAGCCTCAGGTATAGCCTTCCCTCTAGATTCAAGGAAAGACAGGGAAATTTTGTTATCCCCTCTTCCTTGCTATCAGTAAATCTTATCTCCAGCTGGATGCCTTTTTCTTTAGATTCGGTGAAAACAATAATACCTTGTAGATCGGGAATCTTTTCTCCTTTCAGGGGAACATCCAGGATATTCTCCCCCTTTTTCACTTTGATTTCTTTGCTGAAGCTATAGTAATTGGGAGCTGTGGCTTTAAAGGTGTAGGATCCAGGTTTAATCCCGGTGAGGCGGTAGATTTTGCTCATGTACTGGGTGCTAGACTTGCCATCAAGGACAATATTTACTTTCCATACGGGATCTTCACTTAGGGCATCCACTATCTTTCCCTTCACTGTCCCGTATTTTTCACTCCTTAAGTTAAAGGTGGCTACCAAAGCCACCACTATGAGGCCTACTATTACGTAAAGGGTAGATCTCTTCATTCAGTCACCTCCTCCAGTGGAGCAAGTAAGGAGATATTCTTCTCGGTGATGGTAATGAAAGCTTCTTCCAGGCTCATCTTTTTAACCTTTATACCCAGAACAATCCCCCCCTGGCGGGAGATAGTCTCCGAGATTTGGGCTCGATAGTCGCGGTCTGATTTTACCCTCAAAGTCAAGAGATTCTCCTGTTGTTTTATGGCCTGGATGAAATCAAAAGAAGAGAGGGCCTTTATGATCTCTTCTTTGGCCTGGGAGAGTTCTACTTCCAGTTCCACTGTCTTTGAAAGTTTCCTTCTCAAATTTTCCATACTATCCTCAGCCAAAAGCTTTCCCTCATTTATAATGGCCACCTCCCTACAGAGTCTTTCTACCTCGGACAATAGGTGAGAGGAGATAAATATGGTTCTGCCCTTTTTATTTTCTTTTTCGATGAGGTCCCTAATCTGCTTTATTCCTGTAGGATCAAGTCCAGACACCGGCTCATCGAGAAGGAGAAGCTCCGGGTCATGCAGGAGGGCTCTGGCAAAGCCGAGCTTCTGCTGCATACCCCGAGAAAAAGCCCCCAGTTTTCTATTTTTTACCTCAAGTAGGCCCACTGACTTCAGGAGCTGGTCTATTTTTTTCTTTTTATCTTTTACTCCGTAAAGATCGGCAAAGAAACCAAGATACTCTCCCGCCGCCATCTCCTTATAAAGGTACTGCTTTTCTGAAACTACTCCAATTCTGCTTTTAATGGAGAGGAAGTTCTTAGTTAGCTCTTCCTCAAAAAGGTAAATCCTTCCTTTGGTTGGCCTTAAGATGCCTAAAAGCATTAAAATAGTGGTGGTTTTCCCTGCTCCATTAGGGCCTAGGAAGCCGTAAACCTCGCCCTCCTTTACATCAAGGTTGAGGTTATCAACTGCCTTAAATCCATCATATTCTTTGGTCAAGTTCTCTGTTCTAATCATTCTTTCCTCCCTAAAAATGAAAGAGAAAAATCTTAGATACTCAGTGAACCCCGCCATTGCAAAGCGAAGCAATCTAGGTAGTCGCAGGCTTTAGCCTGCGTTTATGCGCACCCTAAAGGGTGCGGCTACCCGCTCTGCTCCTCGCAGTCAACACCATAGAACGTCCTTCACTGAATATTTACGAAAAATTTTCTAAGGTATAATTTATAATATAACCATTACCTTTTGTCAACTCAAAGGAGGAGAGAAACGCGCCATGACATCCAAATTTGGCCTAGCGTCCCATATCGGCGGCATGCATGTGTTTGGCCGATCTTAAGAAGTAGACCAGACCAGTTATGATGGCGTGGATCATCATAGCCCACAATGAATATATAGGCTGGCCTATGAGTATTCCCACCAGTATATAAACGGTATAAATATTTCTTCTTCCGTCAAACCTCCTGAATGCTCGGTCGAATGGGCCATAATCTGCCAGAGGAATCTTCATAATAGCTCGAAATTGCATGCTACAATGGCGATTGAAGGTATCAAAGATGATTATTGCCAGGCAGAGTTGTAGCGGTATCAAGGATCGGCTGATGGTAAAAATGGCCCAGGAGAAAGCTACATACCAAGACTGCTCATAAAGAGTATCGAGTGAGTGTTCAAGATTCCCGATGTGGGTAAATAGACCCTTTGTCCGTGCTTGTTTTCCATCGAGGCCATCCATGATGTTCACCACAAAAGTAAGGCCGGAGGCAATGAGAAGATATCCTTTAAAAAAGAGAAATGTTATAAAAAAGGCAAGGATATTGGTAAATATGGTCAGTTGATTGGGTGTTAAGGGAAGTTCCGAAAGATAGTAGGTAATTCTGTTCTCAATAGGCCGGTGGACATACCAGGCCATCACGTCAAGAGTTCTTTTCTGGGTTCCCGTGACAAGTCTTTTCTTCGCCTCCTTTAAATCCTGCGCGGAGTTTATTCTCCCCCAGAAAGGTTTAACCTTCCGACGCAGTTCTGAATCATAAGAGGCGGCTTCGGATAAATCGAGGCAGCTCACATCTTGCTGAGAGAGCACCCGATTAAGGGAGACTGGCCAATCAGTGAGGTTTACACCCTGGTTCTCTAACAGAGACAGAATTTTTTTGTTACAGAGAGCTACTCCGGTATAGATTTTGTTCCAACTTTCTAAATTTTTTCCGATCCTCTGGATTTGTCCGCCCTCAGAGAAGACTCTGGGAGACCCGCCGCCGCTATTTTCATCCGACTGACTATCGCAGCAAAGGGCGACTTTCTTATGGTCTAAAAGAATCCTGAGAAGGCCAATTTCGAAGACACAGTCGCCGTCAACGAGAAGGAAGAGATCGGATTCCATCCCTTGAGACAGAGAGAAGAGAGCCTGAGACCACTCCTCTTTCCTTACGAAATCTAGTCTCATCCCCAACTTTCTTCCATTTCTTATCTCTTTTTCTATCTCAGGGATATGGCTCTCCCCCAGAACAATAACATCCCTGATCCCC
This sequence comes from Candidatus Aerophobota bacterium, assembly GCA_030672445.1. The sequence continues at coordinate 68 of DAOVGK010000021.1, read as the reverse complement.
ACCGTCCTGAGAAGATAGAAATCTCTTTTTAATAGGGAACCACCGCACAACTTAGGGAGAATTTTGGG
>DAOVGK010000003.1 GCA_030672445.1 Candidatus Aerophobota bacterium | reverse complement strand
AGCTTCATTCAGTGGCCGGCCTTCTTTTCACTCATCAAGCCCTGGTGGGCATTCGTCCTTTCAGGAGTCCCCACCACACCATTTCTGAGGCAGGCTTAATCGGGGGAGGAAGGATTCCCAGGCCGGGTGAGATATCCCTTTCCCACAATGGAGTTCTTTTCTTGGACGAGCTATCCGAATTCCCCCGTCACGTGCTGGAATCTCTCCGTCAGCCGCTGGAAGACGGGCTGGTAACTATCTCACGCGCTCTTACCTCCATAACTTATCCGGCCAGATTCATGTTGGTGGCTGCTATGAATCCTTGCCCTTGTGGCTACTTTGGTGATCCTCGACGGGAATGTAGTTGCACTCCCTTGGAGATACAGAAACATTTGAATAAGGTTTCCGGGCCACTCTTAGACAGGATTGATATCCATATTGAAGTAGCGGGAGTAAGACGTGAGGATCTTTTAGGAAAAGGAGTGGGAGAGCCATCGACGCAGATTAAAAGAAGAGTTAACCAAGCAAGAAATATCCAACTGGAACGATTTAAGAGGGCTTCCCTTTACTGTAATGCTCAAATGAATCCCAAACATATTCGCAGGTTCTGCAGCCCCGAAAAAGAAGCACAGGATTTGCTACGCTCTGCTATCTCCGAGCTTGGTCTTTCTGCTCGGGCCTATCATCGCATCTTAAAGATTTCCCGCACTATAGCTGACCTTGACGGCGAGGAAAAAATAAATTCGGCTCACATTTCGGAGGCCCTGCAGTATAGATGTTTGGATAGACAACTCTGGAGAAGATAATATAGGGAATTTTTCAGAGTAAAGATAATGGTTTAAAAAAGTAAAGGTGGGAGGAAGATTATGAAAGTTAAGTGGGGAACAGTTGGTATAATTATTGCCTTGCTGATTTTAGCGGCGAGTATCTTTTTTGCCGGGATAAAGGTCTCTCAAACAATCACCTCAAATACTGAGCTTTTAAGAGAGAAAACGAAGCGTGATGTTGTCTCTTTTATCTGGGCCTTCAGGAAATCCTCTCTGGAAGACAGAGCTCTGACTTCTGAGGATCTGAAAGCTGGATATGACTTCGCTGATAGTTTCTTAGGATTGAGCGAGAAAAAGTAGTTAAGTTATATAAAATCTTAATTTAAGTTTTTTTCCCACTTTGATACCGATTCTCTCCGTAGAGACTATGTCAAATTTTTCTGATCTACCCTCTTCAACCCACAAGTGGCTACCCGCGAGGTCAACTCCGTTATCTCTAGTAGTGATGCCCAGCGCCTGGGTAAGCTTGCCGGGACTATTGGTTAAATTCTTGATATTCTGAGTTTTTCTTCTTTTCTTCATTAGCTCAATACCTTCTACTGGCTCGAGTGCTCTTATTAAAACAGCCCCTGGGGTTCCTTCTTCCTCAGTGACCACATTAAGCATATAGTGTATCCCATAGACAAAATATATATAGGCGACTCCTGGTCTACCCCACATTATTTTCGACCTGGGAGTCTTTCCTCTATAGGCATGGGAGGGTGGATCTTTATCCCCATAATAGGCTTCAGTTTCAACTATTCTGCCCTTGGCGATGCCTTCAGGGGTTCTGCAGGACAAAATCTTTCCCAATAGATCTCGAGCTACTTCCCTGGTGTCTCTTGCATAAAAGGATCTAGGGACTGTTCTTGACATAGAAACGAGCCTTACCTTCCTGAGGGAGATGTCTATCCCAATAGTTGTTTATTACTCTGCCGGCTGGTTTACCCTCGTACAGCACTGCGTAAAGTTCCTTATGGCCTCTACTGGCAAGATGAGCTGCTGTAGCTGTTCCCATCATTCCTGCACCCAAAGATCATCAAGAAAAATTCAGGCCATCGGTTGGAAATTTGACAATTTTCTCTTATTCTGCTATTTTTAATTTGGTGTGAAAACAAAGTGGTAAACTGGCAATCCATACTTCTACCTAGATTGAATCGACATCTGGCCACCTCAGTGCCCTCAGAATCATCCCGTTGAGTTCCGGCAGAAACAAAAGACAGATCCGTAATTAAAGCTCAAGGTAAAAAATCTCCACTGGAGCACAACCTATTGGATCATTTAACAGGAAGAAGACTAAGATCCAATTATCTATTTTTTAACCTTGGAAATCAGAGGAATGAGCGTCATGGTATGGGAAACACCGGCAATTTTTCGAACTTTTCCTTTGACAATCTCTGCGAGTTTTTCAGGGGCGGGCTTAATAAGACCAGTTTCTACTTCTATGACAGCTAGAATATCATAGTCACCGGGAACGATATGAACCTCACGTATTTCCTTAAGATTGAGGAGTTTTTCCACAATGGTATCTTCTTTACCAGTTACAACATTAATTAAGAGGAAGGCTCTGGCAATACTTCTCATGTCTCTAAACTGGGCATTTTCCAAGTATACCACCTCCTTTGATTCTTAAGAAATTATAGCATCCAATGATGAATATCGCAAGTGTGGTCCAAAGCGCTGAAATTCCCTTTTGATTGGAGAGGATCTCTTTGGATAACTAAGCTTTTAAGCTGCCAGAAATTGACAAATCTGAGGTCGCGAGAGGAGGTTTAATTATGCAAGGATGGTTAGACCTTGGGAATCTTCTCATTGCTTGTCTTATCGCGGGCTCTCTTTTCACTTTTATCGTCCTTGCCACCTGGGGTGCCAAAAGTTCTAGAAGTAAAATCCGCATGAAGCAGATAAGGACACTGTTAGAGAAAATTGAGGAAAAAATCATAGACTGGAAGATTGAATACCTGGAGTACCTTAAAGGGGTAGAGCTCGATGAGATAGAGCGGATTTTTGAAAATTTAGGAAAGGTCAAGGAGCAACTGGATCGCCTGGTGGTCTCAGAAAAATACCTTTCCTCCAAGAAAAAGTATCCCGATAAACTTCTCACTGCTAAAGAGGCAGCCGAATACATGGACATTCCCCTTCTCGAGTTGCTTCAGAAAGCACGTGAGGGAAAGATATTTTGCTACAAGCAGCGAGGTGGCTGGAAGTTTAAAAGATCCGTCTTAGACAAGTGGAAAGGGAAGACAGAAAAAGCAAAAAAAGAAGAGACCAGAGTTCTTACTCATGTTTAGAGCGGCAGATTTTTCCTTTACTCACTCTCATGGACTCTTCTTAGTATATCCCAGAAGGCTCCCCGATAGCCTTTCTTGATAGCATCTGCTAAGATTGTACCTGTCACTTTTGCTAAAAAACGGTAGTGGCACGTTGAAATATCATTCTAGCTCGTATAACCTTCCATTGCTGGCTGAGAAGTGTAGACAAACACATCAAAATAGCAT
>DAOVGK010000020.1 GCA_030672445.1 Candidatus Aerophobota bacterium | reverse complement strand
TCATCTACACTTCTGTCTCCCACTATCTGACGCATAGCCGATTCAGAGAGATCTCTGATCGTTCTCTGCACATCTTTCACCTTAAAAAGATAATCAATAGGATCCTTAATTCTGTATTGAACGATCCATTCCACCACAGCTACATTTAGATCGCCGGTTAACATCAAAGATTCTTCGTCAAAGCGCTCCGGCGCATATATAGTTTCCACCCCGGCTCGCAGAGTCCTAAAGCCAAACTCCCCCTTAAAGATATGCTTTACCCTGACCTTGGTTACTGTTTCGGCAAAGGGAATTTTAAAATGAAGTCCTGGCTCAGTAGTCCTGACAAACCTGCCCCATCTTTTAATTACTCCTACTTGCTCCGGTCCTATTGTATAAAAGATAGACACCAAGATGATTATCAAAACGATCCCTAAAATTCCCCAGCCTATCCATTTCCTGGAAAGAGGCATAGGAAAGTTAACCTCATCTCCTTCCTCATAGGCCATTTTTTCCCCTCCTTAAATTATATTTTGTTTAAAATTCTTTACCCCGTTAGAGATGGAATCTCTAACGGGGTTTACCTTATTCACTCTAGATAATCCTACCCAGCTTCCTTCTCTATCTTTTCCCATTCAAAAGACTAACCTTTGCTCCCAATTGAAGAAGTACTTCTCCAGACACACCTCCTTTTTTGGGTTATTATACCAAAACTTTCTTTTATTATATCAAACTCCCTATTAATTGCAAGCGAAAAATTTGACTTGATAGTATTGGGGAAGTATTGGTATTCAGGAGATTTATACGCGGATCGAGGGACTTGAATAGCTCATAGCTGATGGCTCATGGCTGATAGCTGACCGGAGTGAGGTAAAGAAGAAGGGGTAGGTTATTTTTCTGAATTTATCAACTATGAGCCATGAACTATGAGCTAAAATACAGCGACGGAGGGGAAGAGTCCCGAGATTCTCTTGACTTTTACCCATGGTGGGGTAGAATAGACTACTCCCAGATAAGGGTTGAGTGCTTGGTCAGAGCAGTTTAAGGAGTAAAAAGCTCCAGAAATTATGGCAAGGAGGCAAAAATGAGCCTCAAGGAAGAGATTCTAGAGATAGCCAGACAGGCTAAATTTTCCAGTCAAAGATTAGCTAACCTATCCTCGAAGATAAAGGATGGGGTCCTCTCAAGAATGGCCGAGACCATTGAAACCAATGCCAGAAGAATAAAAGAGGAAAACCACAAAGATGTGGGTTCAGCCAGAGAAAAAGGGCTATCTGGTGCCTTAATAGACAGATTAACCTTAAACGATAAGAGGATCGAGCAGATGGCCAATAGCCTAAGAGAGATAGCTAGACTGGAGGATCCGATAGGAAAAGTGGAAAGAATGTGGAGAAGACCCAATGGACTTTTGATTGGTAAAGTAATCGTTCCCCTGGGAGTAATAGGCATTATTTATGAAGCACGGCCCAATGTCACGGTAGATGCTGCCGGACTCTGTCTAAAGGCGGGAAATGCTACTATCTTAAGAGGGGGATCTGAGGCCATCCATTCCAATATTGCTCTGGCCGATCTTTTGAGAAAAGTAATAGAGGAGGCAGAACTTCCCGCAGGATCTATTCAATTAATAAGAACTACGGACAGAAACGCGGTAATGGAGATGTTAAAGCTGGATGAATACATCGATGTCATCATCCCCCGAGGAGGAGAAAGCCTCATTCGCACGGTTACTGGAAACTCCTCTATTCCGGTAATTAAGCATTATAAAGGTGTGTGTCACACTTATGTAGATGAAGAGGCAGATTTAGAGATAGCTGAGAGAATTGCTTTCAACGCCAAGGTTCAGCGACCAGGAGTTTGCAATGCTATGGAAACCCTTCTGGTAGACGAAAAGATTGCTGCTCAATTTCTACCGGGCATGATTAAAAAATTTCAAGGGGCCGGAGTGGAGATTCGAGGAGATGAAAAGACCTGCCAAATAGTAGAAGGAATCAAGCCGGCTACTGAGGAGGACTGGCAGACCGAGTACCTCGATCTTATTCTCTCTGTTAAAGTAGTGAAAGGTATCGAGGCCGCTATAAATCATATCAATAGGTATGGCTCCCATCACTCTGATGCTATTGTTACCGAAAATTATAGAAAATCGAGGAAATTTTTGCAGGAGGTTGACTCAGCAGCCGTTTATGTGAACGCCTCCACCCGGTTCACTGACGGAGGTGAGTTTGGTCTGGGGGCAGAGATAGGCATAAGTACCCAGAAATTACATGCTCGAGGCCCCATGGGAGTAAACGAGCTGACTAGCAGTAAGTTTATTATATTAGGGGACGGACAGATACGGGAACAAGTAACTGTTCACCGCAAAGATCGCAGAATGCGCAGAGATGAATCAAAAAGAAAAACTTAATGAAATAACAGAAAAATTATTAGTGTAGCTATAATAATTTCCTTATTCTCAGCGTTCTCGGCGTGCTCTGCGGTGAAATATGATAAGGCTGAATAGATACGGGAATAGAAGTGTAGTAAGATGAAGATTATTAAGATGGATCCTGATCATCCGGAAGAGGAGAAAATAGAGGAAGCTGTTGAAATACTGAAAAAAGGTAAGATAGTAGCCTTTCCCACTGATACAGTCTATGGTCTCGGAGTTAGTGCTGAGAGTGAGGCAGCCGTAAAGAGACTCTACCAGGTGAAAAAAAGACCGCTAGATAAACCTATGACTCTGTTCCTAAGGAAAAAAGGGGGCTTCATACGGTTTGCCCAAGCTGTTCCACTTTTTGCTCAAAGATTGATAAATGAGTTCTGGCCCGGTCCTCTTACTTTAATTTTTAAGGCAAGCCAGGGCAGTCCTCCTAGTCTGATCAGCAAAGAAGGAAAGATTGGATTGAGATTGTCGGCTCATCCTATTCCCCAAACGATTATTGAAAAGGGAAAGATCCTCCTGGCCACCACCAGTGCTAATCTGTCTGGCAAATTCACCCCTTCTGCTCCTGGGAACCTGGATAAAGCATTATTAGATGGTATAGATCTTCTCATCGATGGAGGTCAGACCCTACTAGGCGAGGAATCTACTATAGTAGATGTTACTCGGTTTCCTCCTCTTTTAATCAGGGAAGGGTGGCTCGACCCCGAACAAATAGAAAGAGCATGGCAGGGAAAAGGAGATATTCTCTTTGTCTGCACCGGTAACACATGTCGAAGTCCTATGGCAGAGGGTCTGTTTAAAAAAATGTGGCCTCAAAGACAAGGTAGCCAGATGAAAATAGATTCGGCGGGAACAAGTGCCTTGCCTGGCTTGCACCCACCCTTTTTAACCCAAAAAATAATGAAAGAAAAGGGGGTAGATATCTCTTACCATGAGAGTAAGCCTTTAAACCAAAAGATGGTGAAAGAGGCTGATTTAATCTTAGTAATGGAAAAGGTGCATAAAAATAAAGTTCTGGATCTTTCCTCTTCAGCCAAAGGTAAGGTCTTCTTGCTTAAAGAATTTGCTTTAGGAATAGAAGAAGAAATTCTTGATCCCATAGGAGGATCCGAGAAGAGTTATCGAGAATGTGTCCGGGAGATTGAAAAAAGCATAGAAGCTATGATGGAGAAATTGATGGACTCCGGCGAATGAAGGAAAAACGGCCTTCCTGGGACCAATATTTTATGCAGATTACCCATTTGGTAGCTACTCGTTCTACGTGCTTGAGGCGAAAGGTGGGAGCTTTATTGGTTAAGGAAAAGAGAATTCTTTCTACGGGATACAACGGTGCCCCCCGCAATTTACCTCATTGCAGGGAGGTAGGATGTCTTCGTGATAAACTAAATATCCCCTCCGGGGAAAGACAAGAGATTTGTCGGGGTCTACATGCTGAACAGAACGCCATAATTCAGGCTGCTTTATATGGAATAAGTATCAAGGCCTCGATCCTTTACTGCACACACCAACCCTGCATAACCTGCAGTAAGATGATAATAAATGCAGGAATAAAAAAGATTATTTTCCAGGGTAAGTATCCTGATCCCTTGGCTCGTCAAATGCTTGAAGAAGCCAAAGTTGAACTAATCAAGATGGGAGAGGAAAATGCCGGAAGAGGCTCTGAAAAGAATAGAGAAAGCAGAAAGTGAGGCCAAGAAAATACTGGAGGAAGAAAGAAAGAAAAAAGAAAAGATATTAGAACAGGCTCGACAAAAAAGCAAGGAAATTCTCACCCAAGCTGAGGAAGAAGGAAAAAGAGAAGGAGAAAAAATAAAAGAGAAGCTATTAAAAGAGGCGAAGGAAGAAACAAAAAGAATCAGGGAAGAGTTTGGAAAAAAACGAAAAAATATCGAGAATCAGAAAAGGGGAAATCTAGCCCAGGTAATAGAATTCATTGTCAAAAGGGCAAAGCAATGGCTCTCTATGAGATGAGGAAGGTCCATATCATTGGAGATCTTAGTCTTCGAGATTCTATCATTAAAAGACTGGGAGACTTAGCCCTTTTCCAGCCTCGGAAGATTGATGAAAAGACGATAACCTCATCCTTTAAGCCAACCCAGATGGAGACAGAAGAGCTGGAGGATAAACTTTCTCGGCTTAATTGGACCATTAAATACCTGGATCAGTTTGATGAGAAAAAAACCTCCTTAGGATTTTTCCCGAGTAAGGCCATAATAAAAGAAAAGGATTTTTCTACCTGGATTGAAAATCTTGACTGGCAGAAAATCCATAAAAGATGTGAGGAGTTCGAAGAAGAAAGGGAAGTTCTCAGAGAAGAGAAAAATAATCTGGAAGAAAATTATTCCCTCCTCTCACCCTGGAGCCAGCTACCTATCTCTACGGAGAGATTGGAGGAAGGAAGATGGGTTAGCTACCAGCTGGGAATAATTCGGGTCGAGGCAAAAGAGCTCTTTCGAAAAAAACTGGACAAACTAAAAGCGACCCATTTAAATATCATTAAAGAAGCGGCAGGCAATCTCTTCTTCTTGCTTATCTTCCTGAAGGAAGATCGGGAGAGGTTAGAATCAATTTTCCAGAGATTTAAAGTAGAAAAGGTTCAGCTCAAGGAATTCGGAGTCCCGGGGAGGAAACTAAAAGAGATTCGCCAGAGGATCGAGGGCATAGAAAATCAAATGGGGAAGATCAAAGAGGAATCAAGGAGAATTTGCCGGGAAAAGATCAAACTTATGGCCCTGTACGACCATTTTTATCACTTGCTCCGAGAAAGGAAGGTATCGGCAAATACCAGATCAAGCCCCTACACCTTTCTCCTGGAAGGATGGATTAGAAAGGTTGATCTAGCCAAACTGAAGGCCGGACTAAAAGATTTTTCATCCCTGGAAATCGTGGTAAGAAAGCCTCATCAAAATGAGGAAAGTAAGGTTCCCGTTGCCCTCTCTAATACCTCCCCCTTCAAACCCTTCGAGCTGGTAACCAATCTTTACGGACTACCCCGGTACTTTGAAATTGACCCTACCCCCTTTCTGGCCCCCTTCTTTGCCATCTTTCTGGCCATTTGTTTAACCGACGGTGGTTACGGGATTGTTTTATCGGTACTCTCCTACCTGATGCTTAAAAAATTTAAGGTGGAAGGAGGGGCAAAGAAACTATTCTCCATGTTGTTCATTGCTGGATTTTTTACCTTCGGGATAGGACTCATCACCGGAGGTGTCTTTGGAATCGAGTTTACTCATCTTCCCGCATCTTTAGGTTTCCTAAAAAAATTGGCCTTATTGAATCCCATGAGAGACCCCATGAAATTTCTTGCCATCTGTCTGGGCCTGGGACTCATTCACATATTGCTGGGGATAGGTCTGGAATTATGGGAAGATTTAAGAAGAAAAGATATAGTCTCGGCGGTGCTGGATCATGCTTCCTGGATCGTACTTATTCTGGGAATAATCCTTTTTGCTATGCCTATTTTGAAGGGTTTCCTTCTGGGAGCTAGCTCAGGAACTACCCAGGAGGTAAGCCTGGGACCGAATATAGCTATGTCCTTCTCCTTTCAGAACCTTACCAGAATCTGGAATACGCTACCAGGATATTCCCGGGTGGGTCTGATAATGCTGCTCTGGGGTGTGATAGTTCTATTTCTCTTTGTGGGAAGAAAAAGCAGAAATCTCTTTATTAGATTGGCTAAAGGAGGATACGAGCTCTATGGGATAGTTCAGCTTTTTGCCGATGTTCTTTCCTATTCCCGACTTTTAGCCCTGGGTCTGGCCACTAGTGTCATTGCCACCGTAGTGAATACTATAGCGGTAATGAGCTATAGTACTCCTTTTATTGGACCTATTCTTATGGTAATAATTCTTATAGGGGGTCATCTAGGCAACCTAGTCATAAATTGTCTTTCTGGGTTTATCCATACCTCTCGTCTTCAGTTTGTGGAATTCTTTGGCAAGTTCTATCAAGGGGGAGGGAAAAGTTTTAGACCTTTCCAGCGAGAAGGAAAGTACGTAGCCATACGGTAGAATAAAGGAGAAGAAGTTGCAGAGTTTTCAATTTTACCTTCCTACTAGAGTTTACTTCGGAAAAGGAACCATAGAAAAAGTAGGAGAAGAGGCCAAAAAACTGGGTAAAAGGGCTTTAGTTGTCACAGGTGGAAAATCCGCCAGAAGAATGGGAGCCTTGCAAAGAGTTGAGGACTCCCTGAAGAAAATGGGAGTAAAGACAATTCTTTTTGAGGGAGTAGAGGCCAACCCATCTCTGGAGACGATAAAGAGGGGAACGAATCTAACGAAAGAGGAAAAGTGCCAGATTATTGTAGGACTGGGAGGAGGAAGCCCCATGGATGCAGCCAAGGGAATTGCGGTCTCATCCACCAATCCAGGTCCCTTTACCCAATATTTGGGAAGAAATAAATTAAAAGAATCTCCCCTTCCCGTGATAGCTATTCCCACTACGGCAGGAACAGGGAGTGAAGTAACTCCTTATGCAGTCTTTACCACTACTACAGATGGGAAGCACCGAAAAAAAATTATGGCTGACCCTTTTATCTTTCCTGAAGTAGCTTTGGCTGACCCGGAGCTCACTTTATCCTTACCCTCATCGGTTACTGCCGACACGGGAATAGATGCCCTCTCCCACGCCATGGAGGGTCTCATTTCCAAAAACTGCCAGCCCCTTAGCGACTATTTAGCCGTGGAAGCGATTAAACTTCTCTCTAGCTACCTACCAGAGGTAGTAAGAAATCCTCAGGATATAGAGATTCGGGGCCGGCTTTTGCATGCTTCTCTCCTGGCAGGGATGGTTATCGCCCAAACCGGCACTATACTCGTTCACCTAATGAGTTACCGGCTAACTCCTGATTTAAATCTTCCTCATGGAAGAGCCTGTGCAATTCTTCTTCCCTGGGTATGTGAGTTCAATCTTAAGGGTAACTCTACTAAACTCGCCTTGTTAGCCAAAAGTTTAGGAGAAGACGTAGAAAATCTATCTCAAGAAGAAGCTGTTGAAAGTGTAGTTAATCGAATAAGGGATCTCGTCTTGCAGCTGGGTCTTCCCCAGGATTTAAAGTCGAGGAAAATAGAAGAATCCCTCATTGAGGATTTTGCCAGTGAAGTCATGCGAGACAAAAGAAAACTGGCCAACAATCCCCGTCAGGTCACTCTAGAGGATGTAATAGAGATCTACCGGAAGGCTTTTGGAATCAAGTAATATCTCGGGACTTTTCCCCTCCGTCGCTGTATTTTAGCTCATAGCTCATGGCTCATAGTTTTTAAGCTTTTACTATCAACTATGAGCTGACCTGAGCTTTATTTTGGTTTTCCTATGAGCTATCAGCTATGAACTATTTAAGTCCCTCGATACGCGTATAAATCTTCTAAATACTATTCCTGGGGAATCAAGTAACTCTCTCTCAGGTTTGAGCTATTAATTCCTGATCAGGACCTTTTTCAAGGAGGATGAGAATGTGTGGCATTGTGGGATATGTGGGTGATAAATTTGTAGATTCCTTGTTGGTTGCTGGCTTAGAAAGGCTGGAATACAGGGGTTATGATTCTGCCGGCATTGCTACTTTAAAGGGAGGGAAATTAAAGATAAAAAAGACTGCCGGCAAAATCCAACTTTTAAAAGAAAAATTGAAGGAAGATCCCTTAGACGGGGAGATCGGAATCGGGCATACCCGCTGGGCCACTCATGGAGAGCCAACTTTAAAAAATGCTCATCCTCATACCGATTGTAGGGAAGAGATAGCTGTTATTCACAATGGGATCATTGAAAATTTCGAGCCTCTTCGAGAAAAATTAACCAAGGAAGGTCACATCTTTAAGACAGATACGGATACCGAGGTCATCGCCCACTTAATAGAGAAATATTTGAATGGCGATCTTCTTTTAGCGGTCCGAAAGAGCCTGAAATTCTTAAAGGGAAGCTATGCACTGGCCGTCATAAGCAGAAAGGATCCCAATAAAATAGTAGCTGCTAGATGGGAAAGTCCACTTGTAATCGGGAGAGGGAAAGATGAGAATTTCCTGGCCTCAGATGTTGGGGCTATCCTAAATTTAACCTCCAGAATAATATTCTTAGAAGATGGAGAGACGGCTACCATAACTAAAAATGAGGTAAAAGTATTCGGCAAGGATGGTAGGCTTATCAAAAAAAGAGCCAAGAGACTCAAATGGGAAATCCTGCGAGGTCCTAAAAAAGATGGATATCACCATTTTATGCTCAAGGAAATACATGAGCAGCCAGATATCATCCGCCATGTTCTAAAGAGGCGAATTTCTCGAGACAAAAATGATCTTTATTTCGAAAACATCAATCTGAGTGAGGAAAAAATATCAAAAATTGACAGAATAATTATTCAAGCTTGCGGCACCTCCTGGCATGTCGGGCTGGTTGGCAAGTATCTCTTTGAAAAACACCTGCGTCTTCACACGGAGGTAGACATAAGCTCCGAATTTAGATATCGGAATCCAGTGGCCGGTGGAGATACCCTGGTCATGGCCATCTCTCAATCGGGCGAGACTGCCGACACCCTGGCCGGGATAAGACTGGCTAAAAGCAAGTTTCTCCAGGTTTTATCCCTCTGTAACACCGTGGAGAGCACCATAGCCCGAGAATCAGACGGAGTGATTTACGTCTATGCTGGTACGGAGATCGGAGTAGCTTCCACCAAAGCCTATACAGCAGAACTTTTAAGCCTCTTTCTCCTCACCATTAGCTGGGGAATGCTCAGAAATTCTATTTCGCGAAAGAAGGCCCGGAAGATGATAGAGGAACTAGAGAAAATACCTTCCGCTATGGAGGAACTCCTTGATAATCAAAAGGAGATTCATGAGTGTGCACAAAAGTTTTACCAGGCCCAGAGCTTCCTTTTTCTGGGAAGGAGCTTTAACTATCCCACTGCTCTGGAGGGAGCATTAAAACTGAAGGAAATCTCTTATATCCATGCTGAAGGATATGCAGCCGGTGAGATGAAACATGGACCAATTGCTCTGGTGGATCAAAAAATGCCGGTAGTATGTATAGCCTTGAAGGATTCTGTCTACGAGAAAATAGTAAGTAATATCCGGGAAGTCAAAGCTAGAAACGGAAAAGTCATAGCAGTTGCCACCAAAGGTGATAACCAAATTAGAAAACATGCTGATTACACTATTTTCATCCCTCCCATTGCCGAGGAGTTCTCTCCCATCCTGGCTGTCATTCCCTTGCAGCTTCTTGCCTATCATATCGCTATAAAAAGAGGTTGCCACGTAGACCAGCCGAGAAATCTGGCCAAAAGCGTCACCGTGGAGTAAGATTAACCGACAAAAAAAGGGAGAGCTACCGATGAGAAACAAATTGAGATTTCTCTACCTAGCAATAATATTTATTCTCTTTTTCAGAGTACCTGTCTTTGCCCTCCCGGCTCAAAATGTAGAGGTAGTTACCGATAGAGACTATTTTCAGGTAGTCCACCGAACTCTAAGAGAGGCCAGCAATTCTATTCAGGTAATGATGTACAAGATAGGTTATTACGAGAAATACCCGGATAGCCCCAGTAATATCTTGATCAAAGATTTAATAGAGGCTAAGCAACGGGAAGTTGAGGTGAAGGTGATCCTTGACGTAAGTGATTGGAATCAAAAAGTTACCAGGGAGAACAAGAATACCGGTCGAATCCTATCCAAATATGGCATAGAGGTAGCCTATGATTCTTTGTCTATCAACACCCATGCTAAATTAGTCATCATCGATGGCATAATCACTATCCTGGGAAGCACCAACTGGACATACTATTCCCTGGCTCATAATAATGAAGCCTCGGTTCTTATAAAATCAAAAGAGGTAGCTCAAAAACTTTCCAACTATTTCCAAAGACTTTGGAAAACCTGCCAACAGGAATAGGGGACAGTCTTACATCTGCACGTCCATGATAATGCCTATCAGCTATAGCCCCTGCTCTCAACTCCCAAAAACAAAATTTTCTCTCAGAGTTTCTTTCCTTTATTAACTTGATTTTTCCACAAACTTTGGTTCAATTTTTAGATTTGTATTTTGCTTTATGAAAAAGTGCCTCCGCCTCAGCTCATCATCTTTGACAACTCAGTATCTCAGAGTATAATATAGATGGGATTTAACATAGTTATTGCAAGGAGAAATAAAAATGAAGGAGCTGGAAGCAAAAATAGCTATTGTTACCGGAGGAGCTCGTGGAATAGGCAAGGCGACCTCTCAGACTCTGGCAAAGGAAGGCGCTAATATCATTTTGTGCGATCTCGATTATAAGACTGCTCAAAGGACAGCTAATGATATTCAGAATCAGGGATTTGTTGCCTCTGCAGTCAAATTGGATGTTTCCTGTGGTGAAGAAGTAAAAAAAGTATTTGAAGATATATTAAATAAATTTGCCAGGGTGGACATTTTAATAAATAATGCTGGAATTAGCTCTCTTACCCCTTTTGAGGATATTAGTGAAGAGGAATGGGACAAAGTTATCTCCGTCAACCTAAAGGGTACGTTTCTTTGTTCTCAGAAAGTTACGCCGGCTATGATTTCTCAAAGAGGGGGTAAAATTGTAAATATTGCCTCACTGGCAGGAAAAGTGGGGGGAATTTTGGTAGGTGCTCATTATTCCGCTGCTAAAGCAGGAATTATCTGCCTTACTAAATCTTTAGCTAAAAGAATGGCCCCCTATGGAGTGAATGTAAACGCTGTTGCCCCTGGCCCGATTAAAACAAAGATGACTGATGCCTGGCCAGAAAATGAGAAAGAAAAATTCAGGAGATCAATACCTATGGGCCACTTTGGGAATCCAGAGGATGTAGCTGAGACAGTGCTTTTCTTAGTTTCTGATAGAGCTAGATTTATCACGGGAGAAATTATTGATGTCAATGGAGGAGTACTTATGGATTAGTCTAAGATGCTCCCTCCTGATCAGGAAGAAACACGATGAAAGGTTTCCATAAAAGGATATTGAATGTTGAGCTAAGTAAAAGAGAATACTGGACCGAACAGATTCCCGATAATAAAATTGAGTTCATCAAATAAACAAAAAGTCCTACAAAGGAAAAGAACTTAGTTCGTTGAAGATTGGCTTTAATTGACCATAAAGTTTCTTATACACAGCAAACATTCGGTTATAAACTTTTACACTCTCAGCTATAGGTTTGGTACGGGTTTCAATAGTAAACAGAGAAATTGCGTCTTCTACCGTAGGCCAAATTCCTATTCCTACTCCGGCAATGATCGCCGCTGCCAGAGCAGCTCCTTCTTCGCTATAGCGCACGGTAGTTACTTCCTTATCAAACACATCTGCTTGAATTTGTCTCCAGAATGAACTCTCTGCTCCTCCCCCGGAAGTACGAATTTCTGCAGGGGAAATACCAACCTGATTCATCCATTCTAAAACATCTCGCAAACTATACACTACTCCCTCATATATACTTCTGGTAATATCTGACTTTGTACTGTGCAGCCCCAATCCTATAATTACTCCTTTTGCATCAGGATCTGTATAAGGACAACGTTCTCCAACTAAATAGGGAAGAAAAATTAACCCCTGCGATCCAGGAGCTGAGTTCTTTGCTTCTCGACTTAAAATCTCATAGGCATTTTCTCCTAACTCTTTTGATAGTGCTACTTCTAAACTGCCCAGGGTGTCCCTGAACCACCGTAGGGCACTACCGGCAGTTAAAGTAACACCAATGGCTATCCATTTATTTGGAATAGCGTTACAGAAAAGCTGAAGCTTTCCTTCAGAATTATGGTAATAACGAGGCAGGCTTACAGAAACAATACCCGCAGTTCCAACGACGATGGTGGCTACATCTTCGCTTACCACTCCAGCCCCTATAGCCTGAATAACTGCATCTCCTCCACCTCCTACCACCGGAACAGAGGGAGGCAGGCCCAAATCATTTGCAATGGCCTCAGAAACAGCTCCGGTAATCTCTGAAGACTCGTAACACCTGGGCAGCCACTCTTTAGGAATCTCCAGTATATTGAGAAGTTCATCTGACCAACGCCGTCTTTGTACATCAAAAAGACCGGTCCCAGAAGCATCTGAAACCTCGGTAGCAAACTCACCAGTAAGTCGATAACGAATGTAGTCCTTGGGAAGAACAATTTTTGCTATCTTTTCGTAAATGTGGGGTTCATTTTCCCGCACCCACAAAATTTTACCCCCGGTATATCCCGGAAGCATGCTGTTGTTTGTGTATTGCAGAAAATTTTCTTTCCCCCCAACTCGTCGGTAAATCTCCTTGCATTGCGGTGCACTGCGCTGATCGTTCCACAAAATACAGGGACGCAGTACCTCCCCTTCCTTATTCATTGCCACCAGCCCATGCATCTGACCACTTAGACCAATGGCCCTGATCTTTTCTTTATTGTTGATCCCGCTCAATAAATCCTTTACCGATTTTTTTACCGCTCTCCACCAATCCTCCGGGTGCTGTTCTACCCAGCCGGTTTGAGGAACTAGCAGAGGATATTCAATAACTGTCTCTCGGACTATGTCACCCTGGTAGTTCACTAAAATTGTTTTACAACTTGATGTACCTATATCAATGCCTAACAAATACTCACTATGCATAACCAGTGTACCTTTTTAATGATAACAAGTATAAAAAACTAATCGACTTTTTCTTATTCAAAGTATCTATATATCATTATGTCTCGAAAAATTCTAACTTGATGTGTTTTATCTGCATATATTCTTCCAGGCCTTCTCTACCTAATTCCCTACCCAGTCCACTTTCTTTCCATCCTCCATAAGGAACATTTGTAGTTGCGACGTTTACATTGTTAACCCCTATTGAACCACAATCTAATTCCTCGCATACTCTACAAATAATATGCACATTGTTGGTGTACAAATACCCAGCTAATCCATACCGAGTATCATTGGCCAGCCTGATCGCCTCGGATAGATTCTTAAACGGCATCACTCCAACTGCCGGACCAAAAGTTTCTTCCTGCATTATGAGCATATCATGATTTACATCTACTAAAATGGTGGGCTTGAAGAAAAATCCCTTCTTATATTTTTCTCCCTCTGGTTTTTCTCCACCATACACAATACGGCCTCCTTTTTTAACTGCATCATCTATGTGCTCCAGCACTTTATCAAGAGCCTCCTGACTTACCATAGGCCCAAGATCAGCAGAAGGATTCTCCAGGCCATTGTCAATGACCAATTTACTTGTTGCTTCCACAAATTTCTCTATAAATTGATCATAAATTTCCTGGTCAACATAAATACGATTTACGGCATTGCAAACCTGACCCATATTTCGAAACGATCTTCGTACTGCTCCCTTTATAGCTTTATCAAAATCAGCATCAGCACAAATAATCAAAGGAGACTGACCACCTAATTCCAGGGATACTTTTTTCAATTTCAAACTCTCGCTACATTTTTTCATTACTCTTTTTCCGGTCTCTGTAGAACCAGTGAAAGCTACCTTTTTCACTGCAGGATCTTTAATTAATGCCTCTCCCACCACCCTTCCCGGACCAACGACCCCATTTACTACTCCAGCAGGTACTTTCGCATCCCCAAAACAGCCTAAAAACTCCAGGGGAGACAAGGGTGTCCCAGAAGAAGGCTTGGCCACTACCGTGCATCCAGCAGCCAGAGCAGCTCCTACCTTCCAAGCAAGGAGTTGAACAGGATAATTCCAGGGGGTAATGGCTGCTACTACTCCTATCGGTTGACGGATGAGCAAACTCTTAATGTAGGCTTCTTTGGCGGGAATAACATCTCCATATATTCTCTGAATTTCCTCGGCAAAGTAACGAATAACTCCTGCTGAGCCTTTAACCTCACCTTCTGCTTCCTTAAGTGGTTTTCCCTGTTCAGTAGTTAATGTTCTTGCTATCTGGCCGCTTTTTTGGAGAATAACCTCACTTACCTTGTAAAGATAATTAGCCCTTTCTGCCGGGGAAAGCTTTGCCCAAAGAGAAAAGGCTGTTTGAGCTGCCTGAGCAGCTTTTCCGACATCCTGCGAGGAAGCACGAGAAGCCTCAGCAAAAACCTCCTTTGTAGCCGGATTCCTCACTTCCAGACATTCGCCACTCGATGAATCAACCCATTCTCCATTAATTAATATCTTCTGTTTTCTCATTGTCTTGCATCCTTTATCTTTTGCTTACGTCATTTTCCATCTTAACCTTTCCTGTAACCCAGAGGATACGTAGCGGCAAAATCCCGGTGTTATAAGTTACATGGTATGGTCCCGGAGGAACATAGAAAGCATCTCCTTCTCTAATAGGAAACTCCTCTTCGCCAATAACCATCTTTCCCTGCCCACATATGACGAAATAAACCTCTTCTAAATCATTATGGGAATGACCTGTTGTTCTTCCCTCCGGATAGACAATAGTATACCCCATCTTAAGGGTTTGCGAGGGAGAATTTTCAGGGTCTATCAAAAAATAAGTATCCCGCAAAATCTCTCCCTGCTTATTTTTTGCTAAATACCGGAATGATCTTTCGCACGTATCAGGCGGCAGGTTTTCTATATTTACTTTATACATTTTTATCCCTACCTAAAATTTTTAGCTAACACCTCCCGCGTTGGGAGTTTTCTCAAAATCTGATACGGTTTTCCCAAGATGATGAATTAAAGAAGGACCCTACAGACGACAAAGTAGAAAGGGACTTTCCGCGTGACCAAGCTTAAGGTCTTAGATAGAATTTGGGAAAAGTCCAGCTTTGATTTCTAAACCCAAATCCATTTCTTCCCTTGGGATTTACGAAGATAGAATCCTGAGGATATTTTGGCCCATAATCAGCTCTCGATCAGAGGTGGAAAGGTCCTCCAGCAATACTTTGAACATAGCTAATGCTACCTTCATTAGGGTAAATGGTTCATCGCTACCGTAGCAGACCCTACCGGCTCCGAGAACCTTGATGGCCTTGATAACTGCCTTTGGGTCAGCCTCAGTGGCCACAAGATTAATGTTGGGAAATTGCTGCGCTATCTTTATCGCCGCATCATACAAACCAGGGGAACCTGCCCCACCCATATGAACCATAAGAATCTTGGTGTCGGGAAATGATCTAGCTATATTCCCGATCCGCCAGGGATGCGTCCTAGCTGGATCGTTGACACCTGAGTGAAACGCTAATACTACCCCCGATTGAGATGCTTTTTCAATCAAAGGATAGGCAAGCTCAGGGTCATCAATGTAATACCCATCCCGCGCCCCGTTGAGTTTGAATCCCTTCATTCCGTATTCTTCGATACATCTCTTTAGCTCATCCCTGGCTTGTTCAATTCCCAGTTGAGGATTCAAACCCCCAAATCCGATGATCCTCTCCGGGTATTTTTTCATCCCTTGAGCTATCGCCCGGTTATCCTCAGCAACTTGCCGGGTATATGAGACCATTGGCCAGGTAATTGCTTTATCTACCCCATTTTCATCCATTAGTCTCATCAGACCCTCTACCGCAAGTTCTCCTTCTTCGCCTCGAGCAGAAATATGGATATCACAGTCGACAATCATCTTGTCCTCCTTTTGGTAAATTAACCAACTTATTTGTTTTCGCTGGCAGAACTTATTTTAATATTTGACTACCCCAGCTGTCAGACTCGAAATATAGTATTTTTGCAAAAAGGCATAGACTATGGCCAAGGGTAAAGAAGCCAAAATCGCCGCCGCCATCAGTCGGTCCCAAAAGAATACATCGCCGAAGGCGTATGCAGTTGGAATTGCCACCACTAGCGGCTTTATTGACTCATCCTGGATAAAAGTTAAGGGATATAAGAACTGTATCCAGGATAGAGTAAAGGCAAATATGCTCGCTGATATGATCCCGGGGGAGGCAAGAGGTAGAACTACCTGCACAAATGCTCTCATCCGTGAGCAACCATCGATCATGGCGCACTCTTCTATCTCCTTGGGAATGGTCTTGAAATAACCCATCAGAATCCAGGTGCAAAAAGGTATCAAAAATGTAGGATAGGTGATAATCAAAGACTCGATGCCGGTACAAATCTTCTAAATACTAATGCTTCCCAGGTGCTGCCAGTAATCCTCTGCTGAGCGTCGTCCTCCTCTTTGGGGTCGTAAATGCGTTATCCTCAGATGCTCAGCCACTTAGCCTCTAGTTTCGTGGGCGTAGAAAGTGGTCACTGATCTTGCCGGGGCACTATACGTGATTGTTTCTCGGCGAGAAGCGAGCTTGCCCAGGGAGGCCTCTTTCTCGCCATCCAAGCTACGATAAGCATTGAACGATTTACTCGTGCTGCCCAACCCAGCAAGATAAGGATTGAAGTTAACCTGGCAGCTTCCCTTCTTCTCCAGGAGTTTTCTAAGATATGAGTTGTAAAATTCCTCTTGGCTCATTTCTCTGCAGAACTGGGAGCGGAACCACTCCAGGGCAAATCCACCCGTTGTAATATCAAACATAAGCCATTTATTGGTGAGTCTTTTCACAAAAAATGTGTTCATATGACCAAATTTAAAGGCTTTTTCAAAAACCTTTTTTTTCTTTTGCTTAAGCCACAGGATACTGGTTACAGAGATACCTCCAGGATAGGGTATGTTACCGGCTATGTGAAGAAACTTTTCCTTGCCCACCTTAGCCAGGGCCTCTTTAGCCTGTTTAACACTTCTTCTATCCCAGTGAATAATGGCAGGGTAAAGAGCGTTGCCATCCTCATCCAAGGCCATCAAGGCGGGACTGAACACACATTGTACAACTAGCTCCACCTTGTTCAAATAATCTCTCAGCTCTTCCATCACTTTCAGAAAGGCTTTCCATACCATTTCTGGCTCTATCTGGAAACACATTCCAAACGAACGGTAAGAATATTCAGCCCTGCGTGTAGTTAACATCTGAAGATTTCTATTAAACAATCCAACTTTTAGCGAAGATGTTCCTATATCTAACGCTAATATATAGGATTTTTTATTCAATCAAAAGGCTCCTTCATTTTAAATTTTTTTAACAAGTTGGTCTTCTTTGATAAAGTCAGCTTCTTCTAACCCCTTTCTGTTAAAGATATTCTCTGGGAGCTCACCCGAAAAAAAATCGAGGATTGCCTGTGCGTGAGATAATTTGAAGGCCTTTTGCTTCTGCAATTACCTCTTTGCTCACCCGGGAAGTAGTGCGCAGTATAATTCCCTGAACATCTCTGCATAATTTGCGCATTGTTTCCTCAGAGGTGTCCGGAGCGATGATTATTTCAACTTTTCCTTCCAGCAATTTCATTCCGGCTTCATGAATAGGTTGGGATAAAAGCACTTTTTTCACAGGAGATCTCACTTTAATTTTTCTTTCTAGTTTCGGACAGTTCTTTAAGGTTTGTAAGGTATAATTCTTTTTGAATTTTATATAATCTCCTCACCCTGTCAAGAAAAGTAGGAATAATCCCCAGTTTCCGAAACTAGAAAGATAACAAATTGACGCAGGGGCAAATACCTTATAGAATGTGAACAAATCTGTAGGTCAACAGGTAAGAAAAGGGGGAAGAAATGGAAGAGAAGTTAACCTTGAGGTATAAAGAGAGGAAGGTTGAGATAAAGATTCCTCGGGAAAATCTTATATATATTATAAGGCCGGAGGATCTCCCCGGATTAAAGGATGAGAGAGGGTCAATCAGAGAGTCGCTAAAAAATCCCATTTCTTCAGCTCCTCTATCTCAACAGGTAAAAAGGGGAATGAAAGTTGTTATTATAGGGGACGATATAACCCGACCCACCCCCAGGGAAAGAATATTTCCTGTGGTCCTGGATGAGCTAAATAAGGCAGGCATTCCGGATGAGGATATAACGGTTCTTGTTGCCCTGGGAACTCATCGTTATATGAGTGAGAAAGAAATAGAAGATTGTTATGGAAAGGAGGTAACCGAAAGAGTAAAGGTTGTAAACCACGAGTGGAAGGATAAAACCAATTTTGTTAATATAGGCTCAACTCCCAGTGGTATACCTGTTAGCGTAAATAAACTCGCCCACCAGGCAGACTACTTAATAGCAGTGGGTAGTATTGTTCCTCACTGTCTTGCCGGGTATGGAGGAGGAGGTAAAGCGGTTCAACCAGGAATTTGTTCCTGGGAAACCACTGGAAAAACCCATCTTCTCCCAATGTATAAAAATGAATTCCTTAAGCTGGTAGGAAATACAGAAAATGAGGTAAGACTGGAGATGGAGAAAGTGGCAGAAATTGTAAAGTTGAATTTCATTGTTAATGTGGTACTTAATAGCAGGAAAGAGATAGTCAAAGTTGCTTCTGGTGACCAAGTTGAAGCTCATAGAGAGGGGGTGAAGGTAGCAAAGAGAGTTTACGAGCGCAAGATACCCGATTTAGCCAATATCGTTATAGTAAGTGCTTATCCAGTAGACATAGATTATTGGCAGGGTCTCAAGCCCCTTTCTTATGCTCAGTATGGCCTTAGAGAAAAAGGTACCATCATTTTCTTAGCTCCTTTCCCCGATGGCATCTCCCCCACCCATTCTGAGTTTGAAAAATATGGGGATAAACCATATGAGGATATAAAGAAACTGATCAAAGAAAATAAGATTGAGGATTTAGTTTGTGCCTCTACTTTACTTCAACACGCGTTAATAATGGAGCGCTCCGACGTTATTTGTGTCTCAGAAGGGTTGTCGGTAGAACAAAAGGGAAAGTTGGGATTCAGGCACGCCGAAACTATAAAGGAGGCACTGGAAATTGCTCTAAAAAAAGAGGGGAAAAGAGCAAAAATAGGGGTTATAGATTACGGAGGTGATGTGCTTCCTAGATTTCAATAGCAAATCATTATTTGGGTCTTCCTCAAGCCTATGGCAAGATAATTATTGACTTTTCCTCCCCTGAATACCTCCATCACCCGTCCTCCTTTTCGGATAATATCATTGTATTTTTCTTTCAGTCACTTATAAAGTTCTAATTTGCCTGCCTGATTTTTATTCTGGAGAAACTAAGATACGTACAGGATTACCAATTTTTTTCCTGAAGCGATCGAAAGCCTCATTAATTCTATCCAAAGAAGTCTTCTCACTCACAGCCGCGGAAATATCCAGCCGGCCCTCCGAGATCAAGTTAACAATTCGTTGTAGCTCAGCAGTTGAGTAAGCATAGGAACCAATTAGTTCAAACTCGCTTCTAACAAATATTGTGGATGGTACTAGCTTAATTTCCTCGGGGCCTAGACCTAGCACCACGGCTCTTCCTCCCATTCGGAGACTCTTAACACTATTAGCTACTGCCTCCCTGGTTCCCACACACTCTACTGCCAGGTCTGCTCCTCCTGGGGATATCTGTTTAATTCTTTTTACCGGGTCTGCTCGAGCTGCATTGATTAGCTGATCAGCTCCGAATGCCTTTGCTCTTTCCAGCACCTCATCTTTAATATCCACCGCTATGACTTTGGCCGCTCCGCACAATTTGGCCAAGCAAATAGCAAAAACTCCTATTCCTCCAGCGCCGTAGACAGCCACTGTCTCTCCTGGGGTCAATTTAGCCCGCCGTGTAAGAGCGTGGAAAGGTGAACCCGCTGGTTCAACCAATGCCCCCTCTTCAAAAGAAACCTCTGGGGGAAGCCTGACCAATTTGTCTGCCTTTGCTTTTACGAACCGGGCAAACCCTCCGTCAGCATGGATTCCAATAAATCTCCTATTCTCGCAGATGTAATCTTTTCCATTTAAACAGTTATAACAGAAACCACAATTAAGCATACCACTAAAGGTAACTCGATCTCCCACCTTCCAGTTCTTTATCTCCTTACTTACCGCTGCTATCTGTCCCGAGATTTCGTGACCCAGAGTGATGGGAAGATAAGCGGTGCGAGTAACGCCGGCAACTCTTTGTAGATCTGAACCGCAGATTCCGCAGAATTTAACCCGCACCAACACCTCACCTAAACCTACCTCGGGCAGAGGAACTTCTTCAATACGAAAAGGCTCACCCACTTTATGCAGCCGAGCTGCTTTCATCATCCTTTTTTCCATTTTAAACCTGTCAAGAATATCTCGGGACTCTTCCCCTCCGTCGCTGTATATCAGCTTTGGACTGTTTCTGCTCTTCTTCTCGTCTCGGGAAAGACGTGAAACTCGTCGCTGCCTTACGGCACCTTGCGGTCCGCTCCTCAGACAACACGTCTTTCTTCTTCCTCAACTCGAAGACTCGTTAAGGTGGCTGATATAAGGCTCCTCCGGGGAAAGTCCCTCGATACGGGTATAAATCTCCTGAATACTAATACTTTCCTGGTACTATTTAAATGGCAGCTAACCAACCTCCATCTACGAATATCATCTGACCGGTAATATAATCGGAGGCTTGCGAAGCCAAGAATACTACCACTCCAGCTAAATCTTGAGGTATGCCGGTTCTTCCTAGAGGTATTCTGGCCACAGTCCTCTTCACCCATTCCTTATTGGCAAATAAGGGAGCAGTTTGCTGAGTCTTAAAGTAACCAGGCCCGATTGCATTAACGTTTATATTGTAGGGAGCCCATTCTACGGCTAAACCTTTGGTGAGTTGGAGTATTCCGCCTCGACTGGCCACATAGGGGATAATTCCGGGAATACCCCTCTGAGAAGTTAGGGAACCAATGTTAATAATCTTCCCCTTCCTCTGTTTAATCATGGCTTTAGCCGCTGCCTGAGCACAAAAGAAAGAAGCTTTAAGGATTGTATCTACCACCTTATCCCATTCCTCTTCAGTTAATTCCAGGGAAGGCTTTCGGATAACCATACCCGCATTATTGACCAGAATATCTATCCTCCCAAACTCATCCAGGGTATCTTTTATCATCCTGTTAATCTGGTTTACTTTTGATACGTCTGTGGGGAGAGCCACACTCCGGCTTCCTCTTTGCCTGATCTCCTCAGCTGTTTTCTCTAAAGCAGATACGCTCCTGCTGGCCACTGCTACATCTGCCCCGGCTTCGGCTAAAGCCAGGGCCATCCCCCGGCCTAAACCTCTACTTCCTCCAGTAACCAGAGCCACTTTACCGGTCAAATCCATCTTTGACAAGCTCATAGCCTTCCGTCCTCCAATTTTGTCTATTTTTTATGCTGTTCGATTATTTCTGAGGCAGTATGGATGAGATCCTGTACCCGATCATAGAACTTGCTATAGACCTGAGAGTAGAGGTTATCGTAGATCTCTCTTTTCCCAGAATCCGGCAAAAACGTTCGGTCTACATGAACCATTTTCTTCACTGCTTCCTGAAAATTAGAATATACCTTGCCGTCGAAGAAGGGGGTAGGAGGCTTTCCCCTTAGCTACTGGGTCTCCCTCTTCATCAAAAACTATAACTTTGGTAGAAGTAGTACCAACATCGGCCCCTATAATAAAAATCTTATCCTTCAACTTGCTCTTTCCTCAAAAACTCCTCTCTATATCTGAATAGAGTCTCCAAATCTCTCCTTAAATTCCCGAATCAATTGAGGCCCCTTGCTGGTTCCCACTCTGTCCGCTCCTGCCTTTATAAGCTCCAGGGCAAAATCAAGGGTATGTATTCTTCCCGATGCTTTAACCTTCAGCTTCTTTCCTACTGTCTTTCTCATGAGTTTGACATCTTTAACCGTTGCTCCTATAGATTCAGAGCCTCTCTGGAGAAGATACTTACTTTCAACTCCTGTTGATGTTTTTACAAAACTCGCCCCTGCGTCTTTAGCAATTCTGCATCCTCTTACTTTTTCCTCATCATTTAAGAACCCATTTTCCAGGATCACTTTTACTGGAAAACCTCTTGCTGCCTCAACAACTCCCTTTATATCTTCAAAAACAATCTCATCTTCTCTCGATTTTAGAGCCCCTATGTTTATTACCATATCTATCTGAGTTGCCCCCATCTCGATTGCCCTTTTAGCCTCTAAGGCTTTTACTTCCGGAATGTGGGAACCAAAGGGAAAACCAATGGAGGCTGAGATATCTATATCTGTTCCCTCGAGAAGCTCTGTTGTGAGGGGTACATTTACCGGATTAACGCAGGCAGTGGCAAAATTATTTTCCTTGACAATGTGACAAAACTCCTCTATATCCCTCTCCGTTGTATCAGGTCTTACCAGACTGAATTCAATCATCCTGGCAAAATCACGAATATTTAGCTGCAATTTTTACCCCTTTTGCAAGATATAAGTCATCCTCCCCAGACTTAACAAAGATTCTATTCAAAGAAATCAAATCTCAGAGTCCTTTAGCCAATGGTCCACCAAAATCAATATCATAAGAAGCACGTTGAAAAATCTTTTGATTAGGACATCATTAAAAGAGTCTCTTTGTCATGATCGGTCACCATAAACTTGCCCTATTTTGTCGGTCATACACAGGTTTCCTCATTTATTATTCGGCCAATTTCTCGATGATTTTCAAGCAAAAATCAGGTAAGTCATCAGGAAACCGGCTGGTTAGGATATTCCCATCAACGACCACCGGGCTATCTTCATAATTGGCTCCAGCGTTGATTAAGTCGTCCCTTACTGCCTCATAGCAGGTCATATTTTTGCCCTTCACAATGCCAGTTGAAATTAAGACCTGAGGTCCGTGGCATATAGCCGCGATTATTTTGTTCTTCTCGTAAAGCGACTTCACCAAATCTAGACATCCCTGGTGAATTCGCAGGGCATCAGGAGAAAATCCCCCGGGGATTACTATAGCGTCCGTTTTGTCGGGGTCTATTTCCTCCAGATTTGCCAGAGTGAATCTTCTCCCCTCTTCATGAACCAGGGGCGGTACAGTGGTGCCAAAACGGCCCGTAACATACTTCCCCTTTACGGCGGGTCTGGTGTGCAATCCCACGTCCAGGCCCACTATGGTCACCTGAGCTCCCTCTTCACTCAACCGCAAAAAAGGATACCAGAGTTCAATATCCTCAAATTCTTGCCCCACCAGAAACACAACCCTTTTTCCTTCTAGCTTTCCCATTTTTCACTCCTTTTTATATTTGATAAGTGTCTATCAGACCAACAAACCACATCTGGTTCTCCTAATCATCCTTTCATCGCTCCTGCCGTCAGACCCGCAATGAGAAATTTCTGCAACAAGAGATACAGGATTATTGCCGGCATACTCCCAATGATAGAACCGGCCATCAACATGGGCCAGTAAACCTGAAATTCCCCCACACACCTCATAATCCCTAAAGTTACCGTGCTCATCTCATGGGTGCTGGTTAAACAAAGAGCCCATAATACATCACACCAGGCCAACAAAAAGGCAAACAACACTGTGGCCACCATTCCCGGCTTAGCCACAGGCAACAATACTCGGCGAAAAGCACCCATTCTAGAACATCCGTCAATCATAGCCGCTTGATCCAGCTCTGGAGGAATGGTGTCGAAGAATCCCTTTAACATCCAGGTACAAAAAGGAAGGCAAATGGTGATGAAAGCTATTATTAAACCGGTACGGGTATTAAATAAGCCAATCCTACCTAATATCTTAAAGTAGGGACCGATGAGTAGACCACCAGGGAGCATTTGGGTAGCTAAAAAAGCTCCCAGAAGGAAGGCCTTGCCCCTGAACATGAATCTGGAAAAACCGTAGCCGGCTAAACCTCCCAGGAATGTAGATATAGCTGCCGTGCAGGAAGCTATTATTACACTATTTATAAAATATATTCCAAAGGGCTTCCTTATCCACATGGCAATGTAGGCTTCGAAGGTTAGTTTCCTGGGTATCCAGGTGGGAGGGATACGCAATGCTTCAGGGTTCGTCTTTAAGGAGGTTAAAATCATCCAGACAAAGGGGGAAAAAACAAAAATAGAGCTCAAGGCAAGAAAAAAATAGACCAGGCTAATTTTTATCCTCTGTTGCTGTCGTATTCCTAAGGCTATCATCTTCTGCCTCTTGGTTAGTAGATCATAACTTCTTTGTCTGACAAAACGAAAAAAACCCGCTCATCACTGCTCCTTGCTCATCATCCATATATAGGGAAGGCTGAGAGAAAGGAGAATAATACTCATTATTACGGCTACCGCACTGGCATATTCAAAGCGAAAGAATTGAAAATATTCCTTATATATGAGGGTAGAGAGGACCTCGGTTTGATGTCCAGGTCCACCCTGGGTCATCGCCTGTACCAGACCAAAGCGCCTGAACTCCCAGATAATATCCAGAGCTAAAGCGACAACCACCATTTTCTTCAGACCTGGTAAAGTTATGTGTCGGAACGACTGAAAACCTGATGCCCCATCAATCCTGGATGCCTCATACAACTCCCTGGGAATAGCCTGTAGACCAGCCAGCAAGATTAGCATAACAAAAGGAAACCCCCGCCAGATATCGGCAAAAATAATGCTAGACATAGCTAGCCCAGGATCCGATAGCCATAAGATGGGAGCATCAATGAGATTTAATCTGGACAGAAGGTCGTTTAGAGCACCATATACCGGATCATACATCCATTTCCAGGTAATACCGGCAACAACATCAGGAACTGTCCAGGGAAGCAGAACAATTAGCCTGAAAAGCATCCTTGCTTTAATCCGGGTGTTTAATGCCATAGCAATCGAGAACCCTATTACCAGATGGAAAATTGTCACCAGCCCAACAAAAATCAAGGTATTTCTGAAGGCTTGCCAAAATAGAGCATCCCGAAAAAGTTCTGCATAATTAGTTAGGGAATATAGAGCCTCTGACTCTGAAGTAAAACTCAACTTTAAGCTGTAAATTGCTGGGTAGATTATCACCGCCAGAAGCATTAAGGCCGCCGGCAGGATAAAAAAATAACCCATCTGTTTATCTTTGATATGCAAGGCAAACATCACTTATTTCCTTTTGGCCCGGATTGGGGCACTAATTGAGATTCTTAAATCTCGGAACCTATTGAGGTTTTAACGACTTACAAGGGGGAAGAGGGGCTCTTGCCACCCCCTTCCCCCTTATTTATCTACCCTAGTACAGTAACCATCCCAATGGAAATCGCATTCTTATCTTCATCGAGCAAGAATAGCGTTAGTCCTTTTGTGGGCATCTGCCAAAGCTTTTTCAGGAGTCTTAACCCCAATCAGGGCTTCTTGAACTGCAGTGGTGACGGCATCGATTATCTCAGGCCATTCTTTTATCTGAGGAACAAACTTTGCAAAAGCTAACTCAGAGGCAACGACCTTGGCGTGCTTGTCTTCCAGGATTTCTGGAGATACCCCGCTTACATCTTGTCTGGCGGAAAGCACAGAGGCGTCCCTGAACCATTTTAGTTCCATTTCTTTGCTAGTAATAAACTTGGTCCATTCCCAGGCTTCCTGGGGATACTTGCTATTGGGACTTATTATCCAGGCACTGAGCCAGGCAGAGGTAATTGCCTTTCTCTTTACGGGGACAGCAGAGTACTCCAGCACCTCGGAGGCCCCTAGATCAGGGTTTATGCTATGTACTATAGGGACTGTCCAGCCAGATCCTATATTCATGGCTACCTTCTCTTGGGCTAGTTGCGTCCTCACATCGAAAGGACCAAAGGCAGTAGCTCCGGGAGGTGCCACACCGTACTCTCGATACAGGCTCACAAAGAATTTAATCGCTTCAACTGCCCCAGGGGTATCCAATGCCGAATGCTTCATATCTTCTGTTAAATAATCACCCCCGAAACTCCAGACAAAGGGACTGAATCGAAGTTCAAAGCCAGGACTTTTAGCCCCAATCATACCAAAGCCCCATTGATCCACTTTGAAGTCGCCATCTTTGTCTACCGTAAGGGCCTGAGCATATTCCAAAAACTCATCCCAGGTTTTGGGAGGCTTAGCGGGATCAAGCCCGGCTTCTTTGAATAGCTCCGTATTGCGAACTAGAACTTGAGCCATGTAGTCACCTGGCATAGCATACACTTTCCCCTTGTATGTACAGAGTGTCAAAGGCATAGCATACCAGGCATCGAGAAAACCAGCCTTTTCTTTGTTAATGAAGGGAGTCAAATCAAGAGCATAACCTTTTTCGATGAACGCCGCCAGGGAATAAGCGTGAAGGTGCATCACATCCGGTGCCTGCCCCGCCTCAGATGCCGTAATATACTTGGTCTCTTTCTCTCCGTAGGAAACCGGCTCAAAGGTGATCTTGATATCCGGGTATTGCCTCTCAAAAATAACCTTTGCCTCTTCCAGGGCCTTAAGCCAGTGGGCTTCTGCCATGTGCCAATCAGAGAATCGTAGAGTCACCTTGGCAGACGCCTTGGTTACCAGCCCAAAGCTCAGAGTTACCACAGCAGTCAGAACAAGCACCATTATCAGGCTCATTAAGAGCCATTTTATACTTTTTTTCATTCCCTTTCCTCCTTGTAATCTAAAGAACTTGGTCACTTTGGATGCCCCTCATCCAGTGACCAATCCATTTTTACCTTATTTTCACCTCCTTCCTCTCATTTTTGGGGCATCTATTAACCAATATTTAATCCATCAAGCAGCCACCGTTTACATCTAATACTTCACCAGTGATAAATTTTGCACTGTCCGAGGCTAAAAAAACCACTGCCTCGGCTACATCGCGAGGTTCACCTAATCTTCCCAGAGGAATGCCACTAATGATGCTTTTTCTTTTCTCATCTGACCACTCTCTGCTCATCTCCGTCTCGATGGCGTGGGGCGCTACAGCATTGACATTTATTCCATAAGGCGCTAGCTCCCTGGCCAAAGATTTAGCAAGACAGGCCATTCCTGCTTTAGAGGCACCATAACAAGAAGCAGAGGCAATGTCTCCCATCTTTCCTGCAATAGAGGATATATTTATGATTTTGCCGGACCTCTGTTTCTTCATAACTCCTATGACC
>DAOVGK010000033.1 GCA_030672445.1 Candidatus Aerophobota bacterium | reverse complement strand
TCCGCTTCAATTTTGCTAGATAATGGAATATCCGGTGTTCCAGCTTTTTTTTTCTGGTTTTAGTTGTAGCGAACAGCAGAACCTCCTGAGAAAAAGGCTCAAGCAAATGGTAAATAAAACTCGGAGCAAGATCTCTTGAAGTGCCTAGTTCTCTAACTATCTTTTCCGCCTCCGGCCTACCCCTGATCAGAGAATCCTTTTCTTCTTTACTAAAGTGGTATCTCTGACAGAATTCTTCTACCTCGGCCTCACTCATGTCATCCAATAACAATAACAGACGAATCAGCCATCTCTTGACTTCCCTGGGGAAAAGGACCTGGAAACGGGCAAAGATATCCACCAGATAATCCAGTTTTCTTTCTTTTTCTACGGTAAGCTTTAGCTTAGGATGGACGGCCTCAAGGACACCCAGCTCCTGCATCCGATGAATGACTTTACCTGGTTTGTCTTCCTCCAGAATTTGAATCAGTTCTTCCCGAATCCTTTCTCCACTTAATCGGCTTAGAGCTTTACTTCTAAGGGCTTCCTCAATTAGCCTTGCCGTCCGCTCCTCCAGGCTGAAC
The DNA here is from genome assembly GCA_030672445.1 of Candidatus Aerophobota bacterium. The sequence goes on along the minus strand of DAOVGK010000033.1, from coordinate 1,941 downwards.
CCATATCTCTGTTCGAATCTTACTGCCCGAAAGACTCTGGTAGGATCCTGGATAAAGCTATCCTCACGTAAAACTCTCACCTTCCTTTGCTCAAGATCAAGCTGTCCGCCGAAGAAATCTATGAGATTGCCGAAACTATCCGGGTTAAGATCGATGGCCATGGTATTTACGGTGAAATCCCGACGAGATAGATCCTCCTGCAAAGAAGCTGGCTCAACCTCAGGCAGGGCAGCCGGCTGAGGGTAGAACTCTTTGCGGGCAGTAGCAACATCCAGTTTAAAGCCATGGGGAAGGGTAACAGCGGCGGTTCCGAATTCGGCGTACTTCTTTACCCGTCCCTCCAACTCCCTGGCAAATTGACCGGCAAACTTGATCCCATCTCCCTCAATCACCAGATCTACATCCAGATTCTCTATTCCCAATAAGAGATCACGCACAAATCCTCCCACTATAAAGGCTCTGTATCCCATCTCGGTGGCTATGCGGCCAGCTTGCTGGAGAATCCGATGAACTCTTTTGGGAATCCTTGCTTCGAGCAAATTTATAAGATTCTCCTGATTTTTACCTTCTCCTAGGTTCTTTTTTCTCCCATGAAAAGCCTCTAAGAGGTCGGAACCGGTAATAATTCCCACTAGTTTTTCCTCCTCCATGACCAAAAGTCTTTTGGTTTCTTCCTCCATCATAACCTGTTGAGCTTTCTTAATTGAGATATGAGGAGAGACAGCCGGGACTTTGGGGGAAAGGTAGCTTTTTAAGGGAGCTTTTTCCGAATTATGAGCCATAAGATGGTCTATTTTTTCCCGCGAAATTATTCCTACCACCTTTCCATCATCCATTACCGGAAGATCCTCCACCCCGTGCTCATTAAGGATCTTCTTGGCCTCCTTAAGGGAAGTCCCAGGTGAGGCTGTTCTTACCGGAGAAGTCATGGCCTCACCTACAGTGACTCGGGGTTCTATTTTATCTTCAAGAACTTGATAGAGCTTGTGCTCTAGCTCCTTAAGATTACCTTCTTTAATCAAGGCTGAGGCAGCGAAATTATGTCCACCTCCCCCGAAAACGGAAAGTATTTCACTTACGTTGACCGAGGGAGTCCTACTCCTGCCAATGAGGTACGTTCGATCTTTGGACTTTATGAGAGTAAAAACCACCTCCAGATTTCTCAAATCGATGAGCTTATGTAGAGGAAGAGAAAGTCCTCCTACAAATTCGTCAATTTCAGTAACTATTACCACCACCTCAACTCCATTAATTAGCCTCATCTTAGCCTTTTCCAAGAAATCATTGAAAAGAAGATTTTGCTTTTCCGTGAGTGGTCCATTTAAAAAACTGGAGATAAGCTCGAGATTAGCTCCCTGAGAAAGGAGAAATCCTGCGGCCTCAAGATCCAAGGGGGTGGTGGAGGTAAAACTTAAAGAACCAGTATCTTCATAAATTCCTAGAGCGAAAAGAGTCGCCTCCGCCCGGGCAATAGAAATACCTTGTTTCTTTATTATGTGGACCAGGATACTGGTGGTAGCGCCCACTTCTTTGCACACGCCCCCATCCCCTTCTATATCCTGGGGATGAGGAGGATGATGATCATACAGGTAAATTTCCACTCCCCTTTTACCAATGAGTTGACGGAAAATCCCTATACGATTAATCCAGCGGGTGTCTACCAGGATCAGACGATCTACCGTATCCAGGTTAACTTTTTCTACAGGGATATTCTGCAACATCTTCCCATAAAGACAGATAAATTGACTTACTCCTTTGGCTACCGATCCGGGAAGGCATATCTTGGCCTCAGGATAAAGTTTTCTTGCCGCTACGGTAGCGGCAAGGCCATCAAAATCCGTCCCTGTGTGAGTGGTAATTATCTGCATACTTCTACCTCCGCTATCGATACTTCTTCACCTCAATATTTCCCTGGCTGTGTGTAGAAACTTCTCAGCAGAT
>DAOVGK010000027.1 GCA_030672445.1 Candidatus Aerophobota bacterium | reverse complement strand
TTTGCTTCCACGTTTTTTCCAGTTTTTCTAATTCTGCCCCGTAGGCCATAACTCCCTCACTGAGCATAATATATGGCTCTCCCGGAAAATTTTTCCTTTTAAAGGATGAATAATTTCCTGTGGATAATGTGGATAACTCTGTTAATAATTGTCTTATAAGGGATAGAGAGCTATTGGCTGTATTAGGCTCACCACAGGAATTAGAGAGAGATTTTTTCTGGAAAGTGACCAATCATAGCTTCTTCCGCCTGTGGATATTTTTGCCGAGGCAAGATTTTACAAAATTCTAAAAATATGCTAATATACTAGCAAAAGTAAAAGGAGACGGCGTTGATTGACTTACATACCCATAGTCTTTTAAGTGATGGGCAGCTTTGTCCGGCTGAACTGGTGCAAAGAGCGAAGAAAAAAGGATATACAGCTTTGGCCATCACTGATCATGTTGATTCATCGAATTTAGACTCGGTAGTTCCTCAGATAGCCAAGTTTTGCCGAGAGAATGCACATCTAAATAGCGATATTAGAATAATTCCTGGGGTAGAGTTAACCCACTTACCGCCTCCCCTGATCAATAAACTCGCCAGAAAAGCGAGAGAAAAAGGAGCTAAGCTCATAATAGTACATGGAGAGACCATAGTAGAGCCAGTCCCGAAGGACACCAACACAGCAGCATTGGATGCGGATATCGATATTCTAGCCCATCCGGGCCTGATCTCTGAAGAGGAAGTCAAGATGGCTAAGGAAAGAGGGATTTATCTGGAGATATCCAGCCGAAAAGGGCATAGCTTGACCAACGGATGGCTGGCAAGGCTGGCTACCAAATGGGGGGCAAAACTTATCTTGAACACTGATGCTCACGATGCCGAGGATCTGATAACTGAAGAGATGGCCAGAAAAATCCTGCAAGGGGCAGGACTATCTCCAAGAGAAATAGAGTGGGTAATGAGAAACTCCCAAGAGTTAGTCGAGAAAATAATCCTTTAGAAATCAAATTCGCCAATTCCTGGGAGCCCGGTGTTGTTAAATAATAGGAAGTTTAAGGAGAAGAATAGGTGAAAAAAAGTAGGGGATGGCTAATTTTAATGGTCGTTTGCAGCATCACCATAGGGGGAATCTTATTCTCCCGGGTTTGGGCAGGAAGCGATCTTTTCCGAGATTTGGAACCCTTAATTGAAACCTACCAGGCTATCCAAACTCAGTATATAGAAAAGGTTAAGCCTTCCAAGCTAATAGAAGGAGCCATCAAGGGGATGATTGAATCCTTAGAGGATCCTCATTCACACTGGATGGATCCTCGCACTTATAAGGAAATGGAAACAGAAAAGGAGGGAGAATTTGGGGGGTTGGGAATTCAAATCACCATCAAAGACAATTTCCTCACTATAGTCTCTCCCCTCGAGGGAACCCCTGCCAGCAAAGCTGGAATCGAGCCAGGAGACAGAATCATCAAGATAGAAGGCAAATCAACGCAAGGAATTACCCTGATCGAGGCGATGGAGAAGCTGCGAGGTGAGCCAGGAACCCAGGTAAAGATAACCATCCAGAGAGAAGGAGAAAAAAAATATCTGGATTTTAATCTCACCAGGACTATTATCAAGTTTCCCAACATTATGCAAAGGATGTTACCTAATGACATAGGATATATCAAGATAATGGGTTTTACCAATGAAAATACAGATGAGGATCTTAAAGCTGCCCTGGCCCAGCTAAAAGATGGGAAGATAGAAGGGCTCATCCTCGATTTGAGATATAATCCGGGCGGACTTCTTTCTCAAGCGGTAGAAGTAGCCGATGAATTTCTGGACTCGGGAATTATCGTTTCCACAAAGGGAAGAGACTCTTCCCAAAATCGGATTTACCATGCCCGTCCTGGAGGTGAGGCAGTGTATATACCTTTGGTAGTCCTGATTAATGGAGGAAGTGCTAGTGCTTCAGAGATCGTGGCCGCGGCAATTAAAGACCATAACCGCGGGGTCCTCATAGGAAGCAAGAGTTTCGGTAAGGGAACGGTGCAGTCGATAATCCCCTTAACTAACGAAGGGGCTATCGCCTTAACTACGGCCAAATATTATACTCCTTCAGGAGAAAGCATAGAAGGAAAGGGAATTGAGCCTTATTTGAAAGTGGAGGCCTTTAAACCAACTGAAGAAGAGAAAAAGACTTTAGCCCAATTAAAAAAATCGAAGTGGGTGGAGGAATTTCTGGCAAAGTATGCCCACTGGGAGGAAATGGACCTAACTTTCCTCCTGGGCAGACTTAAGAAAGAGGGAATTGGAGTTGAGACTGATCTTCTAAAAAGATTTCTGCGAGAAGAAGACAAAGATAGGGAAAACGATTATCTCAATGACTTCCAACTTCTTAAAGCGATAAAATTAATGACCGAAGATCTGAAGAATCCTGAAATTGCCTTGCATTCAGCTCCTTAAATTTTAGGCAAGAGAGATGGCAAAAAAATCTCACAAAATTCTATATCTTTTAATTGGACTAATTATTTGTCTGGTAGGGATAGGAGGCTTCTTTTACCTTAAGATCTCTATCTATCAGAAAGAGCTTTCCAGGATAGACTCAAAAGTTGATGAGGCTATCCAGGCACTTAATTTTCCCCTCTTAAACAAAAGAATAAAGTGGGTAGGACTTTTTCCCACCTATCTACAGGTGCAAGAGACCCTGAAGATTCCCTTTGACTATTCGCTGGATAGGCTCCCTGATCAAATTCAGAGAGAGCTATGGCGAAATTCGCTGAAGATCCACGGGATAAAGAGAGAAAATCTTAAGGATCGCTATAAAATAGTGGTAAGTCTCGGTTTTGATGACAGAATTACCCATACTTTAGAGTTTATTCTCCAGAAACTTAAGGTTGCTTTACTCATCGATGACTTTGGATATTCTCAAGATAAGACGGTAGATTTTTTACTCAAAGAACTGGATTTACCTTTCACCATCTCGGTTATCCCTGGAACTCCTTATGCTAAAAGCATTGCTGAAGAGGCTCATCGTAATGGGAAGCAGGTTATCCTGCATCTTCCCATGGAGCCCCAAAAAAATTTTATCAACCGTTATCAATGGATAGTTCTTAACCGGATGAGCTCCGAAGAAATCAGCTCACTGGTCAAGGAAGCGATAAAAGATGTACCTTATATAGTAGGTTTAAGTAACCACATGGGGTCCCTTGTTACCACCCAGGAAAAACCTATGCGGGCTGTGCTGGAGGCGGTAAAGGCCGAGGGACTCTATTTTGTCGATAGCAGAACTGTCTCCAACTCCGTAGCCTTTTCTTTAGCTAAGAAGATGGGAATAAAATCGACTCAACGGCAGGTTTTCTTAGATAACCAAAAGGATTCGAGCTATATCGAATCACAATTTCAAAAGCTCGTCTCCTCTGCTCAAAAGAGAGGGGAGGGGTTAGGGATCGCTCATGTCGACCCTGCCACTGCGGAGGCTTTAAAGAAAATCTTATCTCGGTTGGAAAAAAGGAAGATACAGTTGGTCTATGTCTCAGACATAGTAGACTAATAAAAAATGACACCTCAAAATAGATATAGACTCGATTTTGAAAAGCCAATTCTGGAATTGGAGCGTAAAATTGAAGAGCTAAAGGGTTTAACCTCCAGGGAAGGATTGGACTTCGAGGAGGAGATAAACCGGCTTCAACAACGCTTAAAAAAACTTGAAAAAGAAACTTTTGCTAATCTTACTCCCTGGCAGAGGGTTCAACTAGCCAGACACCCTAATCGTCCTAAATCTCTTACCCTGGCCGAATTGATCTTTGATGATTTTATATTACTTCACGGAGATCGGCTATATTCTGATGATCAGGCCATCGTGGGAGGTTTTGCCAGAATGGGGGATGAGAGACTGGTCTTTATCGGACATCAGAAAGGAGAATCAATCAAGGAGAACCTTTTCAGAAATTTTGGTATGGCTCATCCTGAAGGGTATCGGAAGGCAAAGAGGTTAATGAACCTGGCAGAAAAGTTTTTTCGACCCGTAGTTACCTTCATTGACACCCCCGGAGCGTATCCTGGGATCGAAGCAGAGGAAAGGGGACAAGCTGAAGCTATTGCAGTAAATCTGGAGTACATGTCTCAGTTAGAGGTCCCCATTGTTGTGACCATAATTGGGGAGGGAGGAAGCGGAGGAGCTTTGGGAATCGGGGTGGGGGACCGGATCCTAATGTTAGAAAATGCTATTTGTTCGGTAATTTCTCCCGAGGGATGTGCGGCAATTCTCTGGAAAGATCAGGCCAAAATGGAGGAAGCAGCGAAGGCTTTACGAATCACTTCCCAGGACCTCCTGGATTTAAAAATTATCGACGGCATCATCCCTGAACCCATGGGAGGAGCTCATCGAGACGTGGAACAAACAGCCCTCGCCATCAAGCAGGCTATAACTAAACACCTTAGAGAGTTAAAGGATCTGACTCCAGCAGAGTTAATTCAAAAAAGATATCAGAAATATCGAGGAATAGGAAAATTTAAGAGGGTAACTACTTAGCCACAGATTCACACAGATCCAGAATTCAAAAGATTTATATATGATAATAAAAGAAAAATATCAGCGTCCATCTGCGGCAGAATAGTTTTACAAAGAGGGTAAAAATGGAAGAAGAATATGGCGCTAAGCAGATCAAAGTCTTAAAGGATCTGGAGGCGGTTCGCAAAAGGCCCAGTATGTATATTGGAAGCACCGGACCACGAGGACTACATCACCTCGTTAATGAAGCAGTTGATAACTCCATTGATGAGGTCCTGGCTGGCTACTGCCAGAACATAAAGGTAACAATCCATTCTGATAACAGCATCACCGTAGTTGATGATGGAAGAGGCATCCCGGTAGCTCCCCATCCAGTTTATAAAAAATCCGCTCTGGAACTGGTGATGACCTCTCTTCACGCCGGGGGTAAGTTCGACAACAAAATATACCGGGTGGCAGGAGGACTTCATGGAGTGGGAATCTCGGTAGTCAATGCTCTTTCTGAATGGCTGGAGGCAAAAGTAGCTCGTGAGGGCAGGATCTGGCGTCAAAGATATAAAAGAGGTAAACCTTTAACAAAGGTGGAGTGCATAGGAGAGGTCCCTTCTCCAAAAAATGGAACCGAGATCAGCTTCAAACCTGACCCAGAAATATTTGAATCAATAGAATTTGACTGGGAAAGAGTAACTCGTCGTTTGAGAGAACTGGCCTTTCTGAATCAGGGACTCAATATAGAGGTAGAAGATGAAAGAAGCGGTAAGAAGCGCACCTTTGTCTACGAAGGAGGGATTAGGGCCTTTGTAAAGCACCTCAACCGGAATCGAGAGGTTCTTTTTGATGAGCCCATCTACCTTCAAGGAGAAAAAGATAGCATAACTCTGGAGGCAGCTATTCAATATAATCAAAGCTTTATCCAGGACGTTTTCGCCTTTGTCAATGATATTAATACTGAGGAAGGAGGAACTCATCTTTCTGGTTTTAAGTCTGGCTTAACTAGAACCATCAATGACTATATTAAGAAAGAGGAAAACAAGCCAGTCGTTCTCTTAGGAGAAGACGTAAGGGAAGGTCTAACGGCTATTATTAATATGAAGATTCCCAATCCTCAGTTTGAGGGACAGACAAAAAC
>DAOVGK010000095.1 GCA_030672445.1 Candidatus Aerophobota bacterium | reverse complement strand
GGCATGCGCTTAATGACACTCTTGACGATAAGAACCGTACTTATGGGTATATCTTGAGGGCACGGCTGGCAATAATCACAGCGATGGCAAAATTCTTTACCCAGTTCCTCCCGGATCTTCTGGATATCTTTTTTCTCCTCTGTGGTTAAAGGCCGAGGATTTTGCACTACTTGCACAATCTCTTCCATTTCCTCTATTTTTTCAATGCCTGGGTCGGGCACTAGGCTGGGAAACTGTGACAGATAGCGGAAACAAAGATTGACATTCTCCAGGAGACCGCCTCCCAGTGGTTTCATGGCGATGAACCCCAAACTCATCTTCCTGGCCAGAGGGATTATTTCCTTCTCCGGCTCCGTATCTATAAAGTTGAAGGGAATTTGGACAACTTCAAACTTTTCGGTGAGCATCAGTTTTTTCGCCTCGGGCATATGGTGAGAACTGAAGCCACCATGTCCAACCCTGCCTCGTTCTATAGCCTCCTGTAGTCCTTCATATGCACCTGCCGGTCCCATGACTTGCTTTAACTTTTCTTCGGAGTTTACCCCGTGCAACTGGTAGATATCAATGTAATCTAGTCCCATTCGCCTTAAACTAAAATCGACATGTTTTAGAAATGTCTTCTTATCTGAAGCAGGTGATTTAGAGGCGATAACCAGATCTTGCCTTTTTCTCCCTTTGAGTGCTTCCCCAATTTTTTCTTCACTGTCACCATAGCCGGTGGCGGTATCTATGAAATTAATCCCCATGTCCAAAACCTTTTTCACAACCTCCACTGCTTCTTTTTTGCACAAGCGCATGATAGGAATGCCACCCATAGCTACCTTGCTTACCCAAAGTCCAGTTTTACCCAGTTCTAGCTTCTCCACCTTATTCCTCCTTGTAAGAAACAGGTCCGTTTTTACCGTTCGCAAAATTCGTAAATTAGTTTTGTTGCTCTATTTCCTGGTAATGCGCTTTCTTTTATTTTATCTCTCTAAAGATCTTTTCTATTTAACGTCTTATTTTGCTCCTTCGATTAATACCGCCAAATAGTCGAATTTCAACATACCAAACCTTGAACATTACTAAAAACTTTGATCTCTGCTTAGTAAGGAAGGAAAAACTGACGAAAACCGGATCTGAAGCTCGTTTTCTGGACTAGGGGTATTTGTTAGAATTGTTCGGGGTCCGCTTAGAAGACCGGTGCTCTACCAGCCGAGCTACCTCGCCGAAGTTCCTGAGTAACCATCAACCCCTGGTATTCGTAGAGCCAATAGCTTTGAGGCGCGCCTGAGAGGATTCGAACCCCTGACCTACGGATTAGAAGTCCGTTGCTCTATCCAGCTGAGCTACAGGCGCAGTCGGGGCGGTGAGATTTGAACTCACGACCTCTTGCTCCCAAAGCAAGCGCGCTTACCAAACTGCGCTACGCCCCGGATATACCTTTTGCAAGCTATTTATAATTATATAACAAAAATGCAGGGAGTCAAGCGGTTGGGGCGACCGAAACGATGAATGAACTTGACCTTCTGTGCCTTCTCTACTATGATAAAAATGTGGAATTGGAGTTGAACTAATATTTTTTAGGGGATTAGGAAGAACGATGAAAAAAACGGGGGTGGTTGATCTACCGCTGCACTACGGAAAGTCTCCTCCCTGGCTCTTTTCCCGAATGAAAGAGCTGGCCAGGGAGATTACCATCAACATTGTGGATGAGTTCGGAGCCGAGGAGATGTTAAGAAGGCTATCTGACCCCTTCTGGTTCCAGGCTTTTGGCTGTACATTGGGTTTTGATTGGCATAGCTCCGGTCTTACCACCACCGTCTGTGCAGCATTAAAAGAAGGGGTAAGGGGATTAGAAAAAGAGCTAGGGTTTCAAGACCTACGAAAACAAGCCTAACAACTTTGAGGAACTTCTGGCCCTCAAGGGAGTTGGACCTAAAACTATCAGAGCTCTGGCTTTAGTTTTAGACCTCATTTATGGGGCTAGACTTAGTTTCCGTGATCCAGCTACCTATAGTTTTGCCCATGGAGGAAAAGATGGCTTTCCTTACCCGGTCGATCGAGAAGGGTATGATAAGACCATCTGGGTTCTTAGACAAGCTATAGCAGAGGCAAAAATTGGAAGAAGTGAGAAACTAAAGGCCCTAAAGAGATTGGCTAATCTTATAGCTATATCTTAGAAACCATTCTATTTCAGAACTCGAATGGTTAGATTATAAACTAAAATTGTAGCGCATTCTTTAATAGGTGCTTGATTCTGTAAGAGGAGAAATTGAAGAGAGAAAAAATGTATGCAGCATTGTTAAATAACCCCAGAGATTTCCCCCAACATTTCGAGATAAAAGCCATCCCTAGACCAAAGTGTGGCAAGAGCGATATCTTAATTAAAGTGGCTGTCTGTGCTGTCTGCGGGACTGATGTTAAAAAATATTTTAAGGGACACCAGCTTATAAAATCCTATCCTATCATTCCTGGACATGAGCTTGCGGGCACCATAGTTGAGGTTGGCTCCGAGGCACAGAAATTTGAGGTAGATGCAGGGCTGGAGATAGAAAAAAGACAGTACCGGGAAGGTGATAGGGTAGTAGTGGCCCCGGTGATTGCCTGTGAGAAGTGCCAGAGTTGTAAAGATCATCGACCGGAGGCATGTGAAAACAGGGAAGACGTAGGGTTTAATTATCATGGTGGATTTGCTGAATATATGCTGGTTCCCGGGATAATTTTGAAAAAGAGGATTCCGGCCATCTATTTTATTCCCGACAACGTTCCCTTCTGGGCAGCAGCTCTGGCAGAGCCGTGGGCCTGCGCCATCCACGCTCAAAAGAAGGTGGTTCGTTATGGGGGATGGATAAAAAATAAGGGTGAATACGCTGCTGTAAAGGGGATCCATCCGGGTGATGTGGTGGTGGTTATTGGTGGTGGACCTCTGGGTTGCATGCATGCTGAACTGGCTAAGATTTCAGGAGCAAAAATGGTGATGATAGCGCAGCGTTCCGCCTATAAATTAAAACGAGCTCAGGCCATGAAAGCGGCCGATTATTACCTGGATGACTCTAAAGAGGGGATTTTAGAGAAAGAAGTACTTAATTTAACCCATGGTAGAAAAGCTGATGTTGTCATCACCGCCTGTAGCACAGCTAAGGCACAAAGACAGGCACTGAGCATAGTAAAAAAAGGTGGATTTGTCAGCCTCTTTGGAGGGATACCCGATAAATTGGTCCAGATCCCCACCAATGAGATTCATTACAATGGTCCTTTAATAGGAGGTACCAGCGGTGCCCTGCCTTATCATCTAGGGGTGGCCTTGAATTTGATGGCCCAGGGGAAAATTGATTCTTTAAAATACATTACCTATCTTCTGGATCTGGACAGCCTTGAGAAGATCTTATTAATAAAGGGTCTGCCGCGAACAGATATCCCCGGCTTTATGTCATTAGAAGAGTCAGTCAAGACGATCCGGGGAAAAAAGAGCCCAGATTTTTTTGACTTCTTAAGGGAGGATGAGTACGGGATAGATCGATCATGGGATATTTCTCTTCAGGTTGGCAGATTTAAAGACAGTATAGTCAAGGCTCTGGTGGCTCCTTCTTTATCAGGGGCCGGAGTAGTTTCTTTCACTCACCTCGGTAATTCAGAGAAAAGAGAAAAATTGGAAGAACTCGTTGCCAAAAACTCGAGCCATAGTTTGACCTGAAATTCTTTTCTTACAGAGTCAAACGTTAAGAGGAAGATAATGATGCATTTCAAGAGAAGTATTTGGATTGGCATTCTTATAGTTGCTCTCCTAATTGTTATGGGCAGCTTTTATCTTTTTCGTGAGAGTCAAAGAGTTAAAGCCTTGAAGAGCTTTAACATAAGCATCGCCGATGTCAGAGTTACCGGCATAGGGCTAACCGGCGCCAATTTAAAGATTGTCTTTAACATCCATAATCCTACTGGAATGGGAGCAACTTTAGACCAATTAGATTACAAGATTTATGGAAATAATATTTATCTAGGAGAGGGCGAAATTAATAACGCAGTTAATGTTCCGGCACACAGCAATAAAATGGTGTCTTCGTCTTTTGTATTAAACTATTCTAGCGCTAACAAGGTTTTTGGGGATGATCTGGCAAAGGGCGCCATTAATTGGAAAATAAGTGGGATTGCCCGGCGGAATACACCATTTGGAACAATAAAGGTTCCTTTTGAGGAAACCCGGGTAACTGGGAAAGAAGACTAGATATAAGAGAATATCCCCGAGTATTTACTGATATTCATATAAAGTACATCTTCCAGGGAAGAGGCTTAAAGGATGAGGATATAAGATGGGCAATCGAGGCCTCTCAAAATAAGTATTGTTCGATTAGTGCTATGCTGGGAGAAACAGCAGAGATTAGCTATTCATGGGAGATTGTTGAGACTTAAAAAAGAAAAATAATGAGCGAGGAACAACTTTATCAGGACTATCTTGAGGTGGTTAAGTCTTTCCGCAGATACTTAGAGGAAAAAAAGGGGATGAAGAAAGAAAAAGAAGTAAGAAAAGATAAGACGGAAGAAAAAGATCCCCGAGTATTGTTAGAAGATCTTTGCCGTTCTATGCGAAAATGTCAAAATTGTTCCCTTCACCGGTACCGAACTCATCTAGTTTTTGGCGCGGGAAATCCTGAAGCAAAGTTAATGCTGGTAGGGGAAGCTCCTGGAAGAGAGGAAGATTTGCAGGGAAAGCCCTTTGTGGGAGCCGCTGGAAAGATTCTCACAGAAGGTCTTAGGCAAGTTGGACTGTCAAGAGAGGAAGTCTATATTGCTAATATTCTAAAATGCCGCCCCCCGGGTAATAGAGACCCTCTACCAGAGGAAATTCAGGCCTGTTTTCCTTATTTGGAAAGCCAGATAGAAATTATTGGTCCCAGAATCATCTGTTCTCTGGGTAAATTTGCTGCCCAGGTTCTTCTGGAAACCACGCAAGGCATTACCCATCTAAGGGGAAAGTCTCAGTGGTACAAAAACAATATAACCTTGATCCCTATCTATCATCCGGCAGCCTGTATCTATAAACCTGCCTGGAAAAAGACCTTTCTTGGCGACCTTAAGATGGTGAGGGATGAACTTGGTGGAAAGTCTTAATTCTGATTAGCTTTTGTCGGAGGGAATGCCTAGCTCTACTTTGGCTTGAAGAGCTTTTATTTTGTCTTTGATCTCGTCTTTTCTCTCCGGTTCAAAATTATTTTTGGTGATAAAAGAAAAAGCTTCCAGGTAATAGTCAATAGCCCTTCTGGGATCCTTTTCCTGCACAGCTTTTTCTAAAATAGTATCGAGCTGTCTTGCCTTTTTGAACCTACCTATTTCTATTTCCAGCCTTCTTATCTTCGTCTGAGTAGCTCTCTCCTTTACCCCTTTTAGAAATCTTGTCATTTCCCTTCTAAATGATTCGATTCTGGTGTTTATTTCCCCACTCAAAGGTGGTTTTTGGGGTTTAGCTTTGAGGTAAAGAAAAAGTATGATGATGGCCATCATTATTAATACTAACTGCAGCATTAATTATTTACCTCCAGCATATTTAAGAGGAACTTTGCCAAGCAGAACCCCTGCAATAAGAACCTATAATTTTCGTTTGATTGCTAGATGCTTCAAATTACCCAAGGCTATTATAATGAAGTAGCTCAACAAAGTCAAGGAGATTCACAAGATTTATACGCTTATCGAGGGACTTTCCCCGGAGGAGCCTTATATCAGCCAACGACTTGTATTTAAGAACAAAGAAGAATTTAGGACTGGTTCTAATTCTTGCAGGAATCTTTCTCCCAATCCAGCAGGGTAGGTAGTAGATCAGTGTAACTGATTAGGCTTTTTATTCTTTCTCCACAAAAAGTTGCCTAAAATTTGAGCAGGTATCACTTGATTATTTCTGTTGATACTTTTTACTAACAACAGAGTAAGATTAGACATAAAGACAGCCAGTATAGCTGGAAATACCAGTATCAGACCTATCCAGATGAGTCGTGCTGTAAGAGCCATTAATATCATTAAGCTTATTATACCAATGGTAGGCATTTTGTATTTAACAACTAATTTAAGTGAGGTGGTAAATACGGTTTTGAGATTAGTATCATATAGAGTCATAACAGGAAAGATATAAGCATGTAGTACACCCAAAAAGATCAAACAACTCAGTTGAAAGATCCAGGGTATCATTAACCATTTCTGCTCCGGATTAGCCGTAATAATTTTAAAGGTCTGGATACTGATAAATAACAACAAGACAGTTATTATGCCAACCATCAGAGCCCGTCTAAAGAATCGGCAGACACCAAAAAACAAATCTTTCATTTTGCAGGTTTCGCCTTTAGCAATCTTTCCTGCTAAGTACATTATAGCTGCGAAGGCAGGAGCTGCTAAAACGATAGACCACAAAGATAACATGTTCAAACCAGCAAGCATAAAGATAAACCATGGTGTGCAAAAAACAATAAATACAACATCTGCCACTATTAACAGTGGGAGGTTATCCCAGATGTCTATAATAACTTTCTTTGCATAATTGTCTTCCTTTAACTCCAATTCCGTGCTTCCAGATATTCTAAGACTTCATTCATCACTTACACATCGAAAACCGAAACCTAGAAGATCAAACATACCATCAGGGCTCCAACCTTGGCGAAGAGATACGCGCAAGCAACTACTAGGCACATGACCCCAGTTTCCACTACGAAGTACACGTTCTTGACCATCGATTGGCCCCTGTGGATTATTGAGTGGGCTTTTGGAGTAATAATCTTTATCATGCCAATCGTTACACCATTCCCAGACGTTTCCACTCATATCATATAAACCATAACCATTGGCTGGATATGATGCCACAGGTTCAGGCTTGGTGGATCTTGTCTTTGAACCGCTATAGTTATTTAGATCGAGGGTATTTCCTAAACTGTATTTATGATGGTTGGGTCCCCCGGCAGCGCACTCCCACTCAGCCTCGGTAGGTAGCCTTTTATCAGCCCACTTAGCATAAGCTACTGCATCGTTCCAACTGACATATTGGGCAGGGTAATTTGGCTCATCGGGATCATACTTCCAGGAGCCTTCTACTTCGGATTCTGTAGCCTCAATAAACCTCTTAAACTCTGCATTGGTAACCTCAGTTGTATCCATCCAGAACCCATTAACCGTTACGCTATGAACAGGTCTCTCATCGGGCCTGCCATCTCTCCATCTATCACCCATCTGAAATGTACCACCAGGGATCCAGACCATCTCTTTACCATCTTTACCTACCTCAAATTCTAAGGTCTTCGAGCCATCTATCGTTTTCACAGTTCTTTCCTCGGCTAAGACAAACCAACCTGATACTCCCAAAAATACACTAATTACCATTAAACTTACCGTCCATACTCTTCTCATAGATATACCCCCCGAATATGAGTATCCTTAACCCTTAAGACCGGTTAATGTAATACCCTCAATGAGATACCTTTGCGCAAATAAGAAAGCAATTAGCACAGGGAGAAATGCGATAGTAATCCCCGCTAGAATAATGGAAGCATTACCCACACCAAAATATCCTCTTAGAAAGACCAGTCCTAAAGGAATCGTCATTTTCTCTAAAGAACTCAGAAAAATCAATGGTCTAAAAAATTCATTCCAGAAGTAGTTAAAGCAAAAAATAGCTAAAGTAGACAGACCAGGACCAGCCAGAGGTAAAAAAACCCTAAAAAATATCGTATGGTAGCCTGCTCCATCGAGCTTCGCTGCGTCCTCCAGGTCCCTGGGAATCGTTAGAAAGAACTGACGGAGTAAAAATACTCCAAATGCACTGATTACTACAGGTAAAATGAGAGATGAATGGGTATCCACAAGTTGTGCATGTCTCATCAAAATAAAGATGGGTATGATAGTCACTTGAATAGGAACCATCAGGGATGACAGTAATATCATAAAAAGCACATCACGTCCTGGAAAACGCAACCTGGCAAAGGCAAAAGCAGCCGTAGAGCAAGTTGCAAGTTGTCCAATAGTAATCAAGGAGGCAATTTTAAAGCTATTCAACATAAAAGTAAAGAATGGCACAAGGGAAAATACCCGTCGATAATTCTCTACTATGAAATCGGTAGGAAGCCACCGAGGAGGAAGGCTAAAGGATTCTAGCGGTGTCCTTAAAGATGTGGAGAAAGCCCATATAAAGGGCATCATCATAAGTAATCCACCGGCAATGAGGGCAATATTGATTATCCAATTTGTAGCCAACCCTGCACCCTTTAACTTCATCTTCATCATGATTGGAAACCTATTTCCCTAAAGGTTTTCCTATTTATAGAAAACCCATATTTTCCCTAATTTGAATTGTATAACAGTAAGTGTTAGTATGACAACAAACAGAAGCATTGCAACAGCAGAAGCATACCCCATTTTGAAGAATCGGAAGCCATTTTGGTAGATGTACATTACAAGGGTTCGACTGCTATCCCCGGGGCCCCCCGCAGTTATGACAAAGGGTGAATCAAAAATCTGCAAAGCCCCTATGAAGGCGATAATCGTTGCAAAGAATGTTGTAGGTGAAAGCATAGGAAGGGTGATAGACCAGAACTTCTGCAAACGACTAGCCCCATCTACTGTAGCTGCCTCGTAAAGTTGGCGAGGAATGTTTTGCAAACCCGCTAGAAACAATACCATGTTAAATCCTACATTCTTCCAAACATCTAAAAGAATAAGGGATCGCAGCGCCCACCGGCTGGAGGTGATCCATCGAATACGAGGAAGTCCTAATTGTACCAAATAATAATTGATAGGACCGAACTCAGAGTTAAGTAAAAACTGCCAGATAATAGATACTGAAGCAAGGGAGGTAATAACAGGGAAGAAATATGTAGTTCGAAAAAAATACCTCAGCACCGCACAAAGCTTGCGATTAATGGCTAAAGCTAATAAAAGAGCAATTGCTAAGTTTAAACTGACAGCTCCCCCAGTGAAAAATAGAGTATTTCTCAATATAATTAAAGCTCGAGGTTCTCTAAAAAGAGATTTGTAATTTTCCAATCCGATAAACTTAGCCGGGTGAAAAATATCCCATCGAAAAAAACTAAGACTTATAGATGCTATTAAGGGCCCAGCAATAAATATGAGGAAGCCTAAGACGGTAGGAAGCAAAAATAAGAAAGCGGCTATCATCTCCCTCCTCATAATAGGATTCATTCTTCTAGGCGGGAGAGAAACCTTAGTATTTTTATTTACCTCCTTTGACGAAATTACCATATGCTTCAAACGTCTATCCCCTTAGTGTAATGATTCAAATTCTTTGCAAATGAAAATTCTTGAAAGAGCCACGGCCGTATTCTGCGAAAATGCCTATTCTGCCTTTTTTCCGAACCCAGCTCAATGCCGAAAGTTTAACTCTTCCGTTGATAGCCACCTCAATGTATTCATGAGAAGCGATCAAATGAAGCTTATAGTCTTTTCCTATTTGGAGGAAGACTTTTCCAGACTGTATAACGGTTCTCTCAATCCAGGGCCAGACCCATCGTTTCTCCGTTTTTATCAATTTGACCAATTCTATATTATTTTCATCTAAACCCAGGCGGAGAAAGATTGCTTCATCTGAGCTATCACCAGCACGAAAGACAATCCCGGCAGCAATCCCCTGTTCGATCCTAATAGTAACATCTAGAATAAAGTTTTCTTCTTCTTGCTCTAGGAGAAATATGCTTAGACTATTACTCGATTGATACTTAATTTCGTCTTCCTTTGCCTCCCATCTTCCATTTATGGACTTCCCTTTCCTGAGAAAACTTTTTGCTGATAGAAAGACCCTTGGTTCTATATACTTACTAGACCATCCTTCAAAAGGCTTAAGGCTCAAAGTTCCATCGTTCTCAACAATGATTTCTTTGGGAGGAGCAAGCTTACGGTATCTGGATATAGTTTTGTCCCAATCAGGGTTAGTTTCCAGCCAGTGAAACATGAGATATTTCCCCTTCCACACGCACACACGATTCGCATAATTTCCCTCTGGTAGAATTCTATCATTAGACGGAGTGTGATATGGTCCCCTAAACCGCTCAGCGATACGGTAGTGGCAACAACTTGTCTCGATAATGGAGCCAAAAAGGTAGTATCGGCCATTGAGTTTTAGTAGTACCGGTACTTCCCAGTCCATGTAGTGGCTCGGAGCATACAGAGGAGCTTCAACCTTCCACCCTACACGATTATCATAACTCACTAAACCAACGCATCCTCGCCTAGAAATAGGACCGTTCTTTTTCCTAGCACAAACCAAGAGATAAAGAACACCCTGATCGAGTACGGGATAAGGGTCTCTCCATGAAACCATACCTCTTATTGGCTCAGTTTCATACCAACGGGGATCGGCCTCGCCGATAGGATTCTTTGGATACTTCCTCCAATGGATCAGATCCTCTGAAGTCGCTAATGCTATCCTCTGAACTCGTCCATGATCAGCTTTAGAGAGAGCTGTATAGAACATATTATAGTGATTTTTGTAGGCAAGAACACTCATTGTCCAGATCATGTCATCATCACAGGAACCAGGATCTCCGGTGTGTAAAGCATCGGGAAGTTCCTCCCAGGTTAGTCCATCTAAAGATACCGAATGAGCAATAATGTCATGATTGGGTAGGGTCAGATAAAATAGATGAATCTCTTCATTTTTTACGAACACCTCGACGTCGCCAATTTCAGGAACATGCGAAAATCCTGATGGCGAATACATAAAGGGACTGCTGCCAACGATTAATCTAATATCAGGGTTGTCTCCTTTTGCTTTTCTACGGGTGGCTCCCTTTTGCATTGATATTCACACGCCTTCTTCTAAAACGCCTTTCCAGCTGGGGCGTCTTTCTCTTGGGTTAGGCATCTGGAAAAAGTTCTTATGCGGCTCTGTTTGATACCAATATGCCACACTTGAATAATCGTCAGAACGTTTATTGGCATGACCATGTTCGATGGTGACCTTAATGGATTTTTTAAATCGGATGGGATCCACCAGGTGAAATCTATACATCGTCCACTTTCCAGTGGAATCTCTTAGATCTCCGGCCAGGGAAACACCGTGGTATGGTCCAGAATATTCACCGGGAAAGCCCCAGGCAGAACAGAAGTAATCCTCCATTCCTGTACCGTGTAAGGAAGGGGGGAGATTCTCTCCGTCGATGAAGATCATATCATCTCCTTCACCAAACCAACTTGTAGAAAGATTCTCGATAGCCAAAACACAACCTACGTAGTGACCTTGTCCCTGAGCTTCCAAAATAGTGTAATTTTCCTTTCCGGTAATATTCACGTCTGTTTTCTGAGCCTGCGTTGGATTTTCACGTCTCCATTTTGCGTGGAATCGGCCCAAATTTCTTGGCATTTTGCTCCAAGTCTCATAATCCACGTGGTAATAAAATTTGCTACAGGGGATGTCGCTTTCATTCATAATCTCAACTCTAGCAGATTTCGCAAACGGCATAGGGAAAAAACAATTTAGTGCAGCTTTATTAAAATCTGAGTCCAGCAGACTAGGTGCTGTTCCGACCACACTTAGTGGTATTGATATAAACTGAGTAGGAATACCATGTCCGAGGCCAAAAAAATCACCAAGAGGAGTATCAACACTAGGATCAGGTTCACCATCCCAATACATTCGTAATAACATGCTACGTAAATAGTAAATATCTTTGCTCATGGCTGTAATCCAAATATGGTTTATACAACCTGCTCCGTTGATGTCGGCAATTCTCACCGTCTCATGTGCATCAATCCTGATAAAATCTGCATTCCCTCCTCTTCGGTCGTAACTTGAACTCCTTTTGGATTGAGCATCGCTTATGAGCGGTAGAAAAGATAAAAAGTTACCCTTCACCTTACCTTCCTTTTCTTCTAATCCACACTAACAGCTTTGCTGTGAGCCTGCCCTTGCAGCAGGCTCACAGCGTTGCCCTCGCTCTATTTTCCCCGCTTGGCCAAAACCGCACTGATTTCTCTATGAGTCCCCGCCGCAGCTTCTTCGGGAGTAATCTCATTAGCGTTCATAGCACTTAGATAGCGCAGCCAGATATCCTGTACCTCATTGTATTCTGGAGGCGAGGGCACCGGCTTTCCTTGCTCCAGCGAATCGTAGAATATCCTGGAGTGTTTGGGATATTCCCCCATAACCTCCGGATCGTAGGCTAAGGAGCGGCGTCCAGGTATGGAAACACCCATACCAGTAGTATATGCCATGGATTCTTTGGAAGTTAGATATTTAATAAGCTTCCAAGCCTCCTCCGGGTATTTCGTCCCCTTCATGATAGGGAAGCCCCCAACACCGAATTCAGTGGCTTGAGTTTCCACCTTAGGCCAGTACATGATGTCATAGTCGAAGAAGTTCATGTTATTGAACGAGCAGACGGGCCATCTTCCCCATCCACACATAGCTATTTTACCAGTTGCAAAGAAGGGGAAGAAATCAACAACGGCTGGAGGAGGAGCAACTTTATACTTCCATATAAGATCTTGTATCCAGGTTATCGCAGCGATAAACTTAGGGTCGTTAGCGTTGGATTTACTCCAATCATCGCTGAGCAAGCTGGAACCAAAGTTGAAAATCCAAGGCATAGCTCCCCAGAAGTACTCATTCGCGGTAGCATACCCGTACTGTTCCGGCGTACCATCACCGTCCTTGTCTACCGTGAGTTTTTGGGCAATCTCCAAGAACATATCTTTATCCCAATTATCCGGCGGCCTCTTTATCCCATTCTCCTCGAATAGCTTGGTGTTGTAATATATAACCATATTGTTCCACTCGTAAACGAACTCATAGACGTGACCTTTATACCGGAAAACCTCAAGCAGTTTAGGGTGAACATCATCAAAGAATTCCTGGAGTTCCGCTTTATCCCGTTCTATGTAGCTGTCGAGTGGAAGGGCCAAGCCTTTATCGGCAAAAAGCTGTGTTCCTTCAATAGCGACGCGAACTACATCAGGAGTGACACCTCCAGCGATCATAGTTGCCATCTTATCAAAATACTCACCCCAGGTTGTAGCTGGCACCGGTATAAATTTTACGTTAATCTCTGGATGTCTGTCGGAAAATCCTTTAATCATTTCCTGCAATATCGGCATCTCGTCAACATTCCCAAAGTAGACAAAGGATATGGTTTTTTGCTTCGCAAAGGTAGCTCCCCCACAAGCCAGAAGTGTGACTGCCATCAGTACCCCTACTAAACCTTTAAGACTTGTTTTCATGATATCCTCCTCCTATAATATTCACCTAAATGCGCATTTGGCAACATGGTTCAATTTTCCCTGGAAGTTCCCGCAGAGAAATGTGAGTTATCCTACACTTCTCCTCAAGTAACTCCCATTCCCAAGCTGAAGTGGCCTACCTACCTTTTCACCTCCTCCTGGTCTTTGATTTCCAGCTTTTACCTTCGCCTTAAGTCATCTATGACGCACCAAAGGAGAAAAACGGGTAGCAAGAAAAACTGTACCCTACTCCATTGATACATTCTCTGGGAAGACGAGATCTCATGCACTATCTCGCCCTGCACGGTTTGCGCCAACATTACAATGTGGTTTTGATCTTAAACCGATAGTTATTACATGAGAGTAACTCATTTTTCTCCCACAATTCAAGGTCGATGGAAATTTCTCTTCCTTTATCCGAAATGTTAAATTCCAACTCAATATAACCGATCTGCTTTAAAGTATTTTCTTTTATAGCACAATCAATGTTTTCCTTTTTAATTATTTCCCCACCGCTAGATACACTGTAGCTTACCTTTAAAGTATCAAATCTATGATGGTAATCATTTACAACATAAATTCCCCTCTTAAATTCCTTTTCAAGAATTCTGTCATCCGGCCACTCCATAATTACATGGATAGGATTGAAGGCCTGTTTTAAAGCAAAATAGCCGGGTTTCTTCTTCCTATAGTAATCAACAACTGACCAAGTTATAGCTGGCCAACAGTCATTAAAGACAAATTGCAAAGCTCCATTACAGGGATTAAATTTGTGTCTGCGATAAAACTCAGTATGGTATTTTAAAAAATAAGCCTGATATTTCTGGCTTCTATCTATCAACTCCTCCAGAGACTCGGGCATTTTTATCCAGGTAAACTGTTGCTCGTCTTGAAAGCAGTGAAAATTATATTTTCTAGGATTCATAGGCCAGAGGTCCTCTTTTGGTATAAACTTTTTTAATGATTCTTTATGAGGAAGAGCCTGAGCTCCAAACTCACCGATAAACTCAAGTTCCATCTTGTCTATATCATTGAGGCTATCCAAAGAAGGCCAGAAATCGGTTTTGTACCAGCCGTAGTAGAGATGATTATCAATAGACCATCCATATTTTTCTTTCCATTCTTTGTAATCCCACTGTGCCGGATAAGCATTGGCCTGTTGGACTATCCTCGATTTGTCCAATTTTTTGACCTCAGAGGCCAACGCCATACCCAGTTTTTCAAAATTCTTCTTTCCTGGCTCGCTTCCCAGACACCAGATGACAATTGAGGGGTGATTATACAGCTGATTTACCATATCTCTTACTTGCAATATAGCTCTTCGCACCAGATCGCTTGAGTCACTCATCCTCCACTGCATAGGAAAATCCTGATACACCATTATTCCGGCTTCATCACAGCATTGGTAGAATTCCTCTTTCTCAACAATACAGAAAGTCCTGATAGTGTTCATATTTGCTTCTTTTACTAACTGGATGTCCCTTTTGTACTTTTCCATATTCATATTGGAAAGCAATTGATCTGAAAGGTAATTTGTTCCCCGGAAGAATATCCGTTTCCCATTAAGATAAGTTTCCCAGCTCCTTCCTTTCCATTCAACAGTATGGATTCCAAAGGTTGTTGATATACTATCATAAAATTTTCCATCAACTCTTACCTCAACCGCTGCCTGGTAAAGGTTGGGTTTTCCTAAATCCCAGGTCCACCAAAGTTTTGGATTTTCTATGGTAACAAAAATCTCCCCCTCACCTTCTCCGGGTCTGAGCGTAACATCTGAAGTTGTGTAAATCTGTTCCCCCTCAAAATTTTTTGGTTTTATTTTTATTTTCACCTCAGAATTTTTATATTCTAGAAAATGACTAACCACGGGAAATCTTAAACATACTCTTGCTTGATTACCCTTTTTGTTCAATAAACTGTCTATTTTAAGATTCTTCAGATATATGAAGTTTGAAACTTCCAAGAGAACGTCGTTATATATGCCCCCGGGATTTACAGAAAGATTATTAACGTCCCAGTCCTGCAGGGCTCCCTTTATCAGGGTCTTTCTCTCATGGTCTTCCTCGTCAACAATATTTACATCATTCGGTGAATCAACTTTAAGTGTGAGGAGATTTTCTCCCTCCTTTATTCTTTCAGTAATATCATATTCAAATCTATTAAAAAATCCTTCATGGGAACCTAAATAGAATCCGTTAACCCATACATCAGCAAAATAATCTACACCCTTAAATTTCACCCGATAAACTTTGCCAGCTTGTTTAGTAGCTAAAGTGAATTTTTTCCTGTACCAGGAAACTCCATTGTAACTGTATCCTTGGGTCTGCCAGCAGGAGGGCACCTTAATCTCATCCCAGTCTCTATCATCATAATCAGGACTCATGTATCTACATTCCCTTCTATAGGTGCGAACAAGATCTTCAGGATACTTCTCTCCAAGATTTGTAGGGTCTAGCTTGAATTTCCAGTTGCCATTTAGTCTGATAATTTTCCCCATTAACTTTCTCCTTTACTGCGTTTTTTGAGAGGCTGTCCAACGGTCTCTCTGACAACGAGTTGGGTATACAGAACTATTTTCAAAGGAACTACATTTTTTTCTCTAACTAGGTTATAGATTCTTTCAACAGCTACTCTCCCCATTTTCATTTTTGGAACTCTAATCGTGGTAAGTCGAGGTACAGTTAATCTTGCCTCATGCACATCGTCAAATCCTATAATAGAGATATCTTTAGGGATGTTAAGGCCACTCTGCTTTATAGCCTCCATCGCTCCAAAAGCAGTTTTATCACTAATTGCAAAGATAGCTGTAGGTCGTCTGGGCTGCGATAGTATTTGTTTCATTTCGGAGTACCCCTTTATATACTCAGCATGATTAGTTTGAACAATCCACTCTTTTCTGACAGGTAAGCCAAATTCATCCATTGCCTCAAGAAAACCTTCAAATCTTTCAGTTAAACTTTTATAATATTTAGGGCCTTTTATAACACCAATATCTTTATGGCCATTTTCAATTAAGTATTTAGCGGCCTGATATCCTCCAGTGATACTATCAGCCAGTACGCAGTTGTATTTTTTACCTATTACAAAATTATCCAAGAGCAGAACTGGCTTAGATACTTCTTTCCTAATATTTTCCAAGAGTTTATCGGTGATATTACCTCCCCCTATTGCAATGACTCCATCAATATCCATACTTTTTAAGTCGGATATTAATTTGCCATAATTCTCATTTTGCTCTACGAGAGTGAACGAAACACTACAATTATAAAATTTAGCCTGTTCTTCGAGTCCTTGGAGAACTTCTCCATAAAAAATATCACCAAAAGGAGAACCCTTTAGTTTTTCAAAAAGAAAGTGGATCTTGTATCGGATTTTTACCTGAGATTCATCTTGCCTCTTATCTATATGTATAGGATAATTTAGCTCCTTAGCGACGCTTAGAACTTTGGCTCTTACCTCATCCCCTACTCCTTTTTTCCCATTCAAAACAAGAGAAACTGTAGCAGAAGACACACCTACCTTTTGGGCAATATCTTTTAAAGTTAGTCTCATATATTAATTAAAAATATAAATATTTTAGTATTTTCTATCATCATACTAAAATAATTTAGAATGTCAAGTGTATTTTTACTAAAACATGTAGAAATTCTTTGACGGTGGTATATAATAACTTCAGAAATGATCTGTTATTTGATAATTTTAAGGATTTCACGTTCTGGTGAGAATTTTGGCAGGTGGCAAAATCGGTTTTCAAGACCGGCTCCTTGCCTATTCGGACCCCCCTCCAACTAGGAAAGAACAGTGATAAAAATATGCTAATCGTTCAGTTAGGTACTCTACCTACTCACAAAGAGGTAGGTCTCTCGAATAATCTATAATCTTCCATATAAGGCCACATAACCTTATCCCGAGAAAAATTAGGTTTTATTAACAACGAAGAAAAAACTTGACTTTTTCTCAAATTGTGTTATTATTATTAAAATAGTAACACAA
>DAOVGK010000080.1 GCA_030672445.1 Candidatus Aerophobota bacterium | reverse complement strand
GTTCTCTCCTCAAAGGATCTTTTCTTCAAAGTATCAAGAAAACCCTTAAAATCTTTATAGTAAGAGCCATAGATATGGTAACTGTCAGCGATATGGACATATTTGCCTACTTTTATCTTTTTACCTATTTTCTCACTAATTCTTTCTGCTATCATCTTTTGTAGCTCGGTAAAGGCAAACATATTCATAAAAGCCGCCTTAAAAGCATCGTTACTTCTAAGATGAGCATTTAACTGGAGATGATCCTCAAAGATCCTTAGCCAGAGGCGTTGCATACAAGGTGGATCGCTACACTTAGGGTCAAGCCAGGTTTTCCAGGTAACCGCTTGAACCCGACGAGTATACGGCGTTTCGGACAGCTTGCAGACCACATAATCGATCTGGTCTATGCTCCTTCCTTCAACCTTATAATTAAATAGTCTTTCATGGTAGGTATACTTCCATTTCCCTTCCTCTGGTTTAATCCAATCATCATGCACCCCGTAGATAACCTCCTGTCGATATATCTCTAGATCTTCCAGTCCGGCCGGGAAAGCTCGGTGTAGACGAGGTTCTTTGAAGGGGTGAGTTACCTCCATGACCATAGTACAATCCCGGCTGGGGGGATCTCCCGCTTTGTCATATTCAGTTCTGATCTTTATTCCTTTTTCCCAGCACTCCACTACTGACTTTTCCCATGCATCAGGCAAGGTTTCACCCTCTACCTTAATAACCGGACAATCGTTTAAAAGGCCTGGTCTACTCATGGTTCTTTTCTCGATCCCTAGCCACTGATTTTTGCCCCTCTTTCATGCCACACTGTATTTTGTTCATAAGCATAAGCAATTCTGAGCAGCATAGGTTCGTCAAATGGTTTTGCCAGAATCTGAAGACCAATGGGAAGATCGGCTTGGTTAAAACCACAGAGGATGGAGATGCCAGGTATACCAGCGAGGTTAGCAGATATGGTAAAAATATCGGAGAGGTACATCTTAAGAGGATCGTCTATTTTTTCCCCTATCTTAAAGGCTACGGTTGGCGAAGTGGGAGTAATTAGGGCATCAAAGTTCTGAAAAACCCTATCAAAATCTTCCTTAATAAGGGTACGTACTCTTTGAGCCTTTCCATAGTAGTCCTCATAATAACCCTTACTCAAGACATAAGTTCCCAGCATCATCCTTCTTTTTACCTCGTCGCCAAATCCTTCCTGACGGGTTCTTTTATACATATCTATAAGGTTGGTCTCATCCCGAGTTCTGTATCCGTATCCCACTCCATCGTATCTGGCTAGATTGGAGCTCGCCTCAGCAGTGGCTATGAGGTAATAGGTGGCTACGGCGTACTCCGTATGAGGAAGGGATACTTCTTCCATTCGAGCTCCTAAGTCTTCCATAACTTTGGTGGCTGCTAAAACTTTCTTTTTTACCTCTTCTTCCATCCCGGGAATGAAATATTCTTGAGGAAGACCTATCTTTATTCCGTGAAGATCAGGAATAAGGGATCGATGGTAGTCAGGAACAGGGTAATCAAGAGAGGTAGAATCATACAAATCTTTGCCGGAGATTATCTGCAGAAGATCCGCACAATCGGTAACATCCTTGGTTATAGGGCCAATCTGATCTAAAGACGAGGCAAAAGCTACCAGCCCGTAGCGAGAAACCCGACCATAAGTGGGTTTCATCCCCACGACTCCACAGAGAGCAGCCGGTTGACGGATAGACCCACCTGTATCTGAACCAAGAGCCAGAGGGGCTTCACCGCTGGCAACCGCTGCTGCCGATCCCCCACTCGAGCCTCCCGGAGTGGTTTCTAGATTCCAGGGATTATGGGTTATTCTGAAGGCAGAATTTTCTGTACTCGATCCCATAGCAAACTCATCCATATTGGTCTTGCCTATGATGATGGTTCCTTCCTTTCTTAGTTTCTCTATTACAGTAGCTGAGTAAGAAGGATAGAATCCCTTAAGGATCCGAGAAGCACAGGTGGTTTCTCCCTTTTCTATACAGATAAGATCCTTAATGGCAATGGGAATCCCGGTAAGAGGCTTTATCTGTTCTCCTTGAGAGATTCTCTTGTCCCAGTGCCTCGCCTGACGGATAGCTCCTTCCTCATCAAGCTTCAGAAAAGCTCCTATTTTATCCTCCACCTCCCTGATGCGCTGAAATATTGAAGAGACCACCTCTTCAATAGAAACCTCTTTATCCTCAATTAACCTATGGAGCTCATGCGCAGGAAGATCGTAAAGTTGCAATTGAATCTCCTTAACCACACTCGAGGGGGGAAATATCCCCCCTCGACGGCTCGATCGGCAAAGCCGACTCTCGCTTCGCTCGAGCAAGTCGAGCCTGCTCCCCTCTTTTTTCTGATATTTGGTCTACCGAGGTTTACTTGATAACAATTCAGAGAGATTATTGAAATTCCGATACCTTTAACTAACCCTATGGGCTGATAAATCCCTGATCTGGTGATTTAGCTCTCTTAAAGTGGGATAAATATCTTTGTAAACAGCGAATTTTTCTTCATATATTTTAGCCTTTTCTTTTTGGGGAGAGAAGGATTCTTTTTTCTTTACCACAGTTTCTACTGCTTCTTGAATAGAGCTGTACTCTCCCACCCCTACCCCTGCAAGAATAGCCGCTCCCAGACAGGCGGCCTCCGATACTTTCAAAGAAACCAGGGGTTTATTATAAATGTCAGCTTTTAATTGAAGCCATTTTTCTGATTTTGCTCCCCCTCCTATAGCTCTGAGCTCCCGCACCGGGATTCCTGCTTCCTCCAAAAGAACTAAATTATGCTTCATCTCGAAAGCGACACCTTCTAAGATAGCTTTAATTAAATCCCCCTTGGAGGTGTTTAAAGTTAAGCCCAGAATAGCTCCAGCCGAATTAGGATCCATATAAGGCGTTCCGGTAGTTGTAAAGTGGGGAAGAAGATAAAGAGGTGAGGGGTCTTTAGTGGCCTTATCGATGAGGATAGAATAGACATTCTCTCCCTTTTTTTCTGCCTCTTTTTTTTCCTCGCCTCCCAGAGTATCTCTAAACCAGCGAAGAAGGCAGCCTCCCGTAAAGTTAAAGGCTAAGCTAATGTAAAATTTAGAAACAGTATGAGGATAACAGGCAAAGTTGTTCTCCAGCATCTTTTGGTCAAGATGAGGCTCCTTAAAAACTGTGGCCATGCAGTCCACTGTGCCGGTAGCCTCCATGGCTAATTCTTCCTTTTTTACCCCAGCCCCTAATGCCCCGCAAGGCTGATCATGTCCTCCGGTAACTACAGAAACTCCTGAAGGAAGCAAAAGACGAGCACACATTTTTGAAGGTATTTTACCAACTTCGGTTCCGGAAGAGACAACCTCAGGTAGCAAAGATTCGTCTACTCTGGCTAAGGAGAGAATCTTGCCGGACCATCTTTTCTTAACAATGTCAAAGGCCATCGTGCGAGCGGCCAGTGAATAGTCGATAGTGGGAGGTAGACCAAGTCTTTGAATTACAAAATCTTCGTAACAGAGAAATTTCCAGGTACGACGATAAATATCGGGATGGTACTTTTTGAGCCACATAATTCTATTTATAGAAAACATAGAATGAAGAGGCATGCCAGTGATTTCCATTATCTTCTTTGCCCCTAGATTAAGACCCCACCATCTGGTGAATTCCTCTCCCCGAGTATCAAAGCTAATAGCTGTATTAGCCAGGGGTCTTCCGGCTCTGTCTACAGGGGCGAAAGCCTCTCCCTGGGTGGAGATAGAGAGAGCCTTTATAGGATCGGCTTTAACTTGGCTGGCTACTTCCTGGATACTTTCCTCTATCTTTGCCCAGACCTGGTTTGCATCAAGTTCGGCCCAGCCAGACTGCGGATGAAGAAGAGGATACTCCCTATAAGCACTGGAAAGAACATTTCCTTCGAGATCAAATACTATGGCTTTACACCCGGTGGTTCCCACATCCAGGCCTAAAAGACTCATTCTAGTTCTCCTTTACCCTGTTAGATAGTAAACATCTAACAGGGTTTATCGCGTCTGCCGCAGTCAATCTTCATCCATCCTATCAATTTCTTAAGGACTGTCAAATTCCCCGAAAGATCAGGATTTGCTGTCGATCCTGATTTTACTGGTTCGTTTTCAATTCGAGCCTAACTTTCCAGTTTTTCTGGGAAGTTTTTAGGGGGGCTTGACAGTTGAGAAAAATATATTTATAATAAAATTAGTTAGAAAACTTTCCTAAGTAAGTCAAATTTAAGAGGTTATAGATGCTATCTAAGTCGTCAGGAAAACCCACCTTGATCCGGGATATAAACAGGTCAATGGTTTTAGAAACTATAGAGAAGGAAGGTTCTATCTCACGGGCAGACATTTCCCGGCTAACCAAAATAAGCTCACCCACCGTCTCCTTAGTTGTTGAGCATTTTTTAAAGAAAGGAATAGTTAAAGAGAGGGGAATCGGCCAATCTTCCGGTGGGAGAAAACCCACATTAATTGAGCTCAATTCTAATGGTGGATTTGTCATAGGTATTGATCTCGGCGGCACCAATATAAAATTGGTTCTGATGAACCTCGGTGGTAAAATTGTCAAAAAAGTGAAGGGCCCGACCATCAATTCGAGTTCAAAGAATAAAATATTAAACAGATTAAAAGGGTTAATCCGTAGTGTGATTGATGAATCAGATGCGGATCGGGATCTAATTCTAGGGATGGGAATAGGAATTTCTGGGGTAACTGATGAATCTGGTCGAGTTTCCTTTGCCCCTGCCCTGGGATGGGAAGATATGCCGGTGAAAGATCTATTGAAGGAAGAATTTAAAGTTCCTGTAGCCGTGGAGAACGATGTTAATGCAGCTGCCTTAGGGGAGAAGCTGTTCGGCATTGGTAAAACGGTGGAAAATTTTGTCTTTGTAGCTATCGGGACCGGAGTTGGAGCCGGGATTATCATTAATGGAGGACTCTACAAAGGCTTCGCTGATGCGGCTGGAGAAGTTGGCTATTTTGTCATGGGGGATAAATACTTGAAAGATTACCGAGAAGGATTCGGCTGTTTCGAGAGTCTGATTTCCGGCCCGGCTATTGCAGCAAAAGCAGCAAGCCAGATGCAGTCCTATAATAGTGGATCTACGGGGATAAGTTTTCGTCAGGGTAAGAACATTACGGCTAAAGATGTCTTCGAAGCGGCGAAGAGAAAAGATAAGGTTGCCTTGAAAATAGTGGAGGAGGTGAGTAAATATCTGGCCATGGGATTAGGAAATATATCTGCCCTTCTCAATCCGGAAATGATAGTTTTGGGTGGAGGGATTTCTAAACAGGAAGACATTTTACTGAAACCCTTAAGACAGATGATGGCAAAGATAACTCCCATCCCTCCCAAGATTGTAATATCTTCGCTGGGAGATGATACTGGTGTTATCGGTGCTGCCGCCCTGGCCTGGGACTTGGTAAAGCGTACAAGCCTCATAAGTTGAAGATATGTTCTTGAAAGAAAAGCTAGAAATGAAAGGTCTGAGGGGAGGTGAGAAAGCGGGTAGGCCAAATCCAGCTTGGGGTAAAAGAAAGTTCTCAAACAAAAAGGAAAATGTTAAATAATTGCCTTTGTTGATGAGAGCTTTTGGAGAAAAAGTGAACTTTAAAAAAGGAGTATTAGGATGATTAAGAAATGTGTTCATATTGGGTTTATGGTGTTAGTATTGACAGGCCTGCTTTTTGGCATATCGAACTCCACATTAGCACAGGAAAAGGTTATCATAAGAACGATAGGAGGCCCCGATCCTTATGGCTATGAGACTGCCGAGAATGATTTATTTGAGAAGGTTTATCCCTGGATCAAAATAGAAAGAACTACAATTCCCTATGGAATAGAGCAACGTGTGAAACTCATT
>DAOVGK010000077.1 GCA_030672445.1 Candidatus Aerophobota bacterium | reverse complement strand
GCTATGCCATGTTGAAACAGAGGATTGGAAAGCTCCTCTTTTATCTTCTCCCGGGTCTGCCCAAAGACTGACCTTCCCAGCTCAAAGAAAAGATAAAAAGGGAGGATCTCAAGTCTTCTTCCCCATCCCAAGGATTTGCTATTGGTATAAATAGAAAAGATATCCTCCAGTATGCTTTTTCCTTGTCGGTCTTTTTGGGAGAGAAGAGAAAAAATCTCTCGATTAACCCGGTTCTTTAGAAAGAATTCTATTAAGTAGCTTAGATCCATAGCCTATCCTTTAGCTGGATCTTTTGCTCTTTTTGCTCCTTTAAATATGCGTCTGTAGGCTAAATTTATGGTAAGCAGAGGACCGAAATATCTCCATCTTCTCCCGGAAATCATTCCGGACAGTCTCCTGAAAATACCAGGAAAGCTATAGATACGTTGGTAGGCCCAGGTGAATCCCTCCTTTAATTCCTGGGCAGTCATCAGCTTAGGCTTGAAGACCACGTTGGCTATATCGTAGTTGGACCAGTCATGATCGATGATCCTTCCCTCGCCGGAGAGCTTGCTAAACAGTCGGGTACCGGGAAAAGGTGTAAGAATCCCAAATTGCACCGCGTCTAGCTTCACTTTTTTTATAAAATTGACCGTCTTTTCAAAGATACTTTTATCATCATTATCAAACCCAAAGATAAAAGCCCCCTCCAGAGAGATGCCAAACCGATGAAATCTCTCAATGGCTTTCTTATAAAAACTTATTTTATTTTGTGGTTTATCTGCTTCTCTTAAGGAGCTAGGAGAAATAGACTCAAAGCCAACAAAAAGGCCCTTACAGCCGGATTTTGCGGCAAGCTCTAAGAGCTCCAGGTCCTGAGCAACGTTGACGGAAGTTTGGCTAGCCCAAAGTAACTTATATGGAATTAAGGCTCGAAATAGCTCCTTGGCATATTTCGCATTTCCCATGATATTATCATCTAGAAAGCCAATAAAACGGCTATAAAGAGACTTGCCTACTAAACTTTTAATCTCGGCAACTACATCTTTTACGGGACGAAAACGGTATTTTTTACCGAAGAATTTACTCACTGAACAAAAAGAGCAATCAAAGGGACAACCTCGGCTTACCTGCAGTACCCGGGTGGTGATGTATCTATTTTTCTTGAGGAGAGACCTTCGAGGAGGACAAATTTGGGAAAGATCGACTCGCCGTCCATCTTGATAGAATTGTTTAAGCGCTTCTTTTCCTCCTCTTTTAAAATCCTCAATTAGTCTGGGCAAGGTGAGCTCCGCCTCCCCTATTACTACTGCATCAGCGTGCTGAATAGCTTCCTCAGGCAAAGCAGTAGGATGCATTCCTCCTA
Source organism: Candidatus Aerophobota bacterium (assembly GCA_030672445.1). The sequence continues at coordinate 1,854 of DAOVGK010000077.1, read as the reverse complement.
ATACTACGGGGATCCCCTTTTCTCTGAACCTATCTGCTATCTCATAGGCCCGTGGGGCGGTGGCAGTCATAGAAGTTATTCCTACCAGATCCCCCTCTTTGTTAAAATCTATCTCTTCCACATTTTCATCAATTAGCTCTATCTCTACATCGGGAGGGGTCACCGCTGCTACCGCCAAAAGAGATAGTTGAGGAATCTTGAAAACCTTCCCTCTCTCCATTCTCTTTTCTTTAGCCTGGATTTTCCAGGTAGGAGAAATTAAAATTATTTTCATCTTCCTTCCTTATATTTTTTATTCAAGGTAGATTTTTTCCTTTACCCTGAATTTCTAATTCTTTTCTATTTTTCTTTTGCTGATTCTTTATCACCTGGCTTAACTTTACTACGGGAGAGTCGTATTCCCCGGCCAGCATTTTTTCGAACTCTGGTTTAGTAATTTCCTCCAGATGTCTGGCATAATTATCAAGAAATTCTGCAATCTCACCATTGATAATGGTCTCTGCTCCTTTATGAGTTGGGTAGGCGCCAAATTCTTTGACTACCTCTCTCAGGATCTGGGGTTTGTCTATAATGGTACAGGGAGTTAGCCAATTATGGTTCTGTTCCAGTTGTTTCTTTCTTATGGAAAGAAAAAAGGGAGAAACAATCGCTTCCCGCAGCCCCTTACCGCTTTTCCATAAATCAAAGATATTATCCACAGCAAAGTGAACAAAAACGCAGGGCTCAACATCCCCTTGGGAATTGATATGAAAGTATTTTCTTCCCCCGGCTATACATCCGCCAGTCCAGGGTCCATCATTCCAGAAATCTCCCACGAAAATAGGCTTCTTTGATCTCCACTCCCATACCTTCTGACGAAGTCTATCTCTCTGCTCAGGAGTGGGCATGAGTTCGGTGGCCGGTTTTTTCCCTATGGGAATATAAATAAAATACCAACCAAAGGAGATATGTTGGTCAATAAGATCATCTATAAATTCATCACTGGTAACTATTTCTACATTTTCTCTGGTTACAGTTACGGAAAACCCCTGTAGAACCCCCGCTTGGTAGAGATTCTTCCTTGCTTTGTTTATTTTCTCCCAGACTCCTTTACCTCTTCTCTCATCAGTCTCCTTTTTAAATCCCTCCAGGCTAATAGCGGGAGCTACATTGCCTAATTTGGCTAATTTTTCTATCCTCTCTTCATCCAGCAATGTCCCATTAGTATAAACCTGGAAATACATATCATTGTGGTCTTTAGCTAAGTCCAATAGATCCTTTCCTGTCTCTTTATCCTTATAATAGAAGGGTTCTCCACCTGAGATGGTCAAAAAACGGATGCCTAGACTTTCAGCTTCTCTTAAAATCCTATCCAGAGTGGCATAAGATAGACCCTGTCCTCGTGGATATTCATGAGCATAACAGCCGTAGCAATTGAGATTACAAGCGTTGGTGGGAGAAATGACAAAAAACCAGGGAGCTTTAAAGCCCTCTTCCTCCAGCTTTTCCCTTTTCTTAGCCTCCGTGACCCAGTCACAGAAAAAGTTCTTGGCTAGTCTTTCTCTGCTCACCTTAGACAGCCTATCCTGAAGAAGAAATCTGCTGAGCACTGTAAAGGGATGTCGCCTCTGAAAAGCCTTGCGCACATTTTCCATGGCTGCTCTATTAGGCCCGGCAAACTTGTGCAATCCTGTTAATATAACGTCGAATTCCTCATAGTAATCTTTCTCATTCTGAGTTCTGGCCAGTCTGGTTAGATAGTGGTAAATCTGTCGTTCGAGAGCTTTTTTCTTTAATCTCGTTGCCAGCGATTCAGCCATTTTTCCCTCCTTTATGGATGAAATTTATTTTAACAGAGTAAAAAGTACAGTCAAG
>DAOVGK010000067.1 GCA_030672445.1 Candidatus Aerophobota bacterium | reverse complement strand
TCAAACAATTTTTCATAATTTGGCCGAGATAAGAGCTATTGAGCCGACAGAGGAAGGTTATGGTGAAGGATCATTTGTTGTGATCAAGGCATTAAAGTAAATTACGAGAGAATACAGCATATAATAGAGAGTATCTGGCTCCCTACCTTCGGCACTCCAGAATCTTCTTTTTATTTCCCCCAGAAAAAGTCTCATTTTAATTGTTACATATCAGATTTAATTCGAGGGGTTGACAAATTTCAAATATCGATTATAATAACAATGAAAATCATTATCAACTAATCACAGGCAATTAAGTATGGTTGATACTCTCTGGTTGCATGGTAGATTCAGAAAGGTAGGTTTTAGGTTAACCCTGCCTCGACAGGCCATTTTAAAGGTCTTTGCAGAAAATCCTAAACATTTAAGCGCTGAGGAAATATTCTTATCAGTTCATGAAAACTATCCAGGAATTGGTTTTGCCACTGTGTATCGGACTTTGGACTTATTAACTCAGATGGGTCTTATCTTTAAGTTTGATTTCGGCGATGGAAGAAGCCGCTATGAACTAGCCAGTGAAGCTATAAAAGTGAAATCTGATAGTGACGTTTGCCAAAGTTTGCGCCTATAATGCTATTGCCGTGATTAAAGAAAAGGTACTTATCTTTACTGAGCTTTGTCATGGCTGTGGTGGGTGCAGCCTCCTCTGTCCAGAAGATGCTATCGAAGAGGCAAATAGACCAATAGGAGCGCTTCAAAGAGGAAAGGCAGGCTCCATTCCATTCATTGATGGGAAATTGAATTTGGGGGAAGCCTTGACCGTTCCTTTGGTTAGAGCAGTAAAAAGAGCTAGTCTTGAGATTAATCCAACTCAAAATAGAGGTATTTTTATTTGTGTCCATATCATCCTTGGTCTGCTAGGTGAAACAAAAAAGGATGTGCCCGAAAATTTCTAACCCCAGGAGGCTAATATGGGAACAAAAAGATATCCACGGGTCATTTTATTCTCGTCAGGATCCTGTCCCTGGTGTAGCCGAGCCAAGAGTTATCTTCATCAGAAAGGGGTCAGAGTAAAGGAGGTAAGAGTAGATGAGGATCCGGACGCCGCCAAAGATGTAGTAAGAATGACCGGTCAGATGGGTGTACCGGTTCTTTTAATCGGTTCGGCAAGAATTGTGGGATTTGATAAGGGAAGAATAGACCGATTGTTAGGATTGAAAAGAGGATAGAAAGGAGAAAAAATGGGAAGTGATGTAGAAAAATGGCTGGAAGAAGAAGGCGAAAAAGTCTTAAGAAAAATAGGTATTAAAGAAGGACAGATTGTTAAATTTTGAGGAAATAGATAAAGCGAGAAAATTCCTTGAACTTTCTCAGGAAGCTACTTTGAGTGAGATAAAAGATGCTTACCGGAGAATAGCTAAAGAGTATCATCCGGATAAACAGAGGCCCGGAAAAAGAAAAGAGCTCAGTCAAAAAATGGCCCAAATCAATAAAGCCTATAAGATTCTTATGGACTACGTTGAAAAATACACATTCTGCTTCAGTGAAGAAGAAATAAAAAGAAACGACCCTAACCGAGACCTAAGGCGATTTTCTAAAGATTGGCTAGGAGGGAGATAAAGGGCTTTTAGGTAAGAATTATCAAAAGACTTGGTTAGAATGAGAAGGGTGCATTAGTTGAGGGAACAATGATGGAAAAGAGAGGGATACATCTGGACCGAATCGCCTCTGTTATAGTCTCAGCATTTATCTTTAAGGCAGGCGGAGTACTTTTTATAAATGCCATCAAGGTTTTACTGGATGCTTCTCTCGATTTTGCAACTCTGGACAAGGTCAAAACTATTATATTAGAAGAGCCCCGGGTGGATGAATTAAAGTCGCTTACCGGAAGAAATTCTGGTAGATACAAGTTCATTGAGGCAGATGTTACTCTTAAGGTGAGGGAACTAGAAAGAGCACACCAAATAAGTCAGAGATTAGAAGAGAATATAAAAAAAGATATTCCCTATGTAGATCACATCCTCATCCACTATGAGCCTATTAAACGGGAATTTAGCCATATGGCCATTCCCTATATAGCCAAGGACAATAAAGTAAGTGAGCACTTTGGTGAGACACCCGCCTTCCTTGTGTTGAAAGTAAAAGCTGACAGTAATTCTTTAGTTAAGCAGGACATTCTCATCAACCCTTTTCTTCTGGAAGAAAGAGGTAAGGGAATAAGGGCAGCTGAACTTCTTGTAAAAAATGGTGTTGATGTGGTGGTGGTGGTAAAAAGGAAATTCCACGGTAGAGGCCCTGAGTATGTCTTTCGTGATGCTGGAGTGGAGGTTAAAGTCACAGAAAAATCCACTATAGGAGAGGTAATGGATGAGTTGAAAATAAAACCCGAAGAGAATAAGAAAATCTGACTCCAACAGGGTGACGTGATGATTTGACTGGTAGCTCATTTTTGATACACTCATAAACTACAGAAGAAAGCGAGAGCATAAAATTTGCAGAGACATAAGGTCATTACATGAAGAGGTAGCAGCGATTATAGCTTCAGGAAATCAACTATTCTTTCTATGAAAGACCTATCTGATGAAGAGTTAGTGGAAAAGATTCGTAGCGAAAATAACGAACTCTATGCAGAGATAGTGAGGCGCTATCAGCAAAAACTCTATCATTATCTGCGGTACCTGACTAATCGCCCCCACGAAGCAGAAGATTTACTGCAGAATGTATTTGTTAAAGCCTACCGAAATCTATTTGGCTTTAATACCAAGAGGAAATTTTCCCCTTGGATTTATCGGATTGCTCATAATGAGGGAGTAAATTTCGTGAAGAAGACAAACAGGAGAAAACAGGTTTCTTTAGAGAATGTTGATTTTTCCCTAGGAAACCAGGATGATTCAGTAGAGGACGTTTTTACCAAAGGGGAAATACGAGAAAAGGTGAAAGAGTGTCTAGATGAATTGGAAGCTAAATATCGAGAACCGTTAGTCTTATATTACTTTGAAGATAAATCCTACCGGGAAATTAGTGATATTCTGCGAATTCCTGTTAAGACAGTGGGAACTTTTATTTTTAGGGGAAAACGGATTTTGAAAACTATCTGTCAGAAAAAGGAGATGATTTAGTAGGATGAACGTGGATAAAGAAGTGCATCTGGAAACAAAAATAATGAAGAAAATCAAGGACGAGAAGATTAATTTTCGCTCTAAGTATATTTTCCTAGCTCAAAAATTAGGACTTGGAGGAGGACTGACACTTTCTCTCCTGCTGGCTATTCTTTTTCTCAATCTTGCTTTCTTTACCATGAAGGTCTCAGGAGGTTTAGAATTCCTTTCCTTTGGTAGAATGGGTATTTTGGCCTTCCTGGAATTCTTTCCCTACCACTGGATTTTAATCGGGCTCGTATTCTTTGTGGTTGCTAGCATGATTCTTTCCCGATACGACATTTCCTATAAAAAACCGTTCAAGAGGCTTCTGGCGGGTTTTCTTCTACTCATTTTTGTTGCTAGTACTGCCTTGGCTATTAGTGGAATCAACGAAGCCATAGAAGAGAAAGTCGCTCAAGGTAAGATCCCTCTCCTACGATCTTTCTATGGAAGAAGGGGGGGGATATGGAAGAACGGCTTGGTAGGAGAGGTTATTGAAATCAGAAGCAGTGGACTGGTGGTACAAACTAGGGAAAAGAAGAAGGTGTTTATTGAACTAACCAAGAATACCCTTTTGCCAAGGGGATCCGATTTTAAAATTGGGGACCGCATCCGAGCTGTAGGTCAATGGGATGGAGAAAATTTCCGTGCTTCTGCACTCCGAGTCACGGGTAAAGGCAGAAGACTTATGAGGGGACCGACAAGGGGAAAGAAAGGAGTTGAACGCGGCTCTCTGCGAACTCACCGGTAATCCTGTCCAATAATCAAAGGCTCGTCCTTTTTAGTTAAAACCATCCACTCAACAAAATTTCCTGAAGACAATCCAGCCAATTTTTGCCCTCCATTTGAAATAAATCATCGCTGTTGGATGTATTAATAAGTGAAAGAAAATGATTTTCTACCAAAAATATGAAGGATGGGAACAGGCTCATTGCAGGATCTAGGCTCAATTTTACTGAAAGGAGATGAAACAAATGAAGACAAGGAAGAAAAGAGTTAAGCTACTCATCTTTTCTCTCGTTCTCAGTTTGGTGGGGATGGCTATAGTTTCTTTTCCCGCACTGGCCTGTGAATTTACCTTTAACTATGATCGAATAGAAGCTCCCGTAGGTAGCGTGGGCGAGATAGGGGTGCGGGTAGAAAAAACTCACCGTAGGTGCACCATGGATGATCCTCTTGACTATCAGTTTGACTGGAAGAGCATTCAAATTATAGGTGAGACTGACTGGGAAAAGATAGGTCCGCAGCTCTATGAGAAGTGGTTTCAGGTATCTCTTAGCTCTATCGGTGAGGGATTTTTGAAGATTTCCAAAGATTGCTCCAAAGAAGGATATGAGGAAGCAGTGCTGCCTATCACAGTAACAAAAGGAGACGAGGACTGAGTTTAGCCGTACCAATTTTTTCTATCGCTTTGACCAGTATTGAAAATAAAAGATTATTTCCTAGTAACTTGGTAGAATTCTAGAAAGGACAGTGACCAAAGATGAGAAGAAAAAAAGAAAGTCTCTTAGCTGGAATAATGATCCTGGCTCTGCTGGTCGGCTTTTTATTTACAAACCTGCCTGTTTATGGCGCGGATTTTGGCTCGGGAGATAATTTTGGCTCTTCTGAGATCGAAAAGAGTTTCAATCCACCGATTGCTGAACAAAACAGAGAAAAACCCTACTTTAATCATGATCAACTGATTAAGCTCATTCTCCTTCTGGTATTTATGGCAGCTGCTATTATCATAATAAAAAGTTCCCTTAGTAAATATCGAAGAATCATTTTAATAGCTTCCGTAGCGGCATTGGGATTCTATTTAGGGGGATTCCTATGCCCCCTTACTGCCATACAGAATCTATTTATAAAATGGCAAACAGGTTACCTGCTTCTGTTTCTAACGATTTTTATTTCGGCTCTCATTGCAGGTAGAATTTTCTGTGGTTATATCTGCCCTTTTGGAGCCCTACAAGAACTACTGCACTTAAAAAGAATCTCTCTGACAATTCCCCCTGTCTGGAATCGTTATCTTAACAAAGTCAAATATGTTTTGTTAGGGTATCTGTTAGTAAGAATCATAGTTACCGGTCAGGTTACTCTCCAGGACTATACACCCTTTAAGGTATTATTTGCCTGGGGTGGGGCTCCCCTATCCATTGGCCTTACCATAGCTCTTGCTCTCCTATCCTTGGTAATATATCGTCCTTTCTGCCGTTATCTCTGCCCACTGGGAGCTTTCCTGGCCTTAATTTCCCGCTTGAGCTTCTTTAAAATCAGGTTCAATTCCAATTGTGTCAACTGCCTACTTTGTCAGAAAGTATGCAAGTCTGGAGCCATAACGGGCAGGCCTCCCAGAATAGACTCCCCAGAATGCATTCTCTGCGGCGAGTGTCTGGAAAAATGTCCTAAAAAGGCAATTATTACAGAAAAAATTAGAACCTCAGATTTATCCTGGGCCGGATTCTGCCCAAAGCCAACAACAGAGAAGAACCCGAGAAAGATAACTGAATACTCTCGGGTCGCCTTGAAATAAATTGACTGCAGAAAATGTATTACTTATTGAAGAGTAAAAAGAAAATTTAGTAAAAATAACAAACGGAGGAGATAAAGATGAAGAAGAAGGTAATCGCGGCCCTGGTTATCGGTTCCCTTATAAGCGGAACCGTCGCCTGGTATGGAACGAGCGTTTATGCTCGGGGAGAAGGAAAGCAAGAATTGGATTCGGGATTGGGCAAAGGATATGGATACACCCAGATGCTCCAGATAAAAGGTGACATCCTGGAAATAACTGCTGAAGAACTACAAGAAGAACTTAATACTGGTAAAAGTATCCATGACATTATCGAAGAAAAAGGCCTCACCTCGGAAGAGTTTGATCAGAAGATGCTAGCAGCTGTAAGGAAACGTCTAGAGAGTATGGTAGAGGCTGACCTTCTAACCCAGGAACAGCTAGAAATACGAATGCAACTAATGCAGCAGCAATACGCGGATAGAGAATGCGAAGGAGATTGTGATTGCGATGAAAGCTCGCACCAGAATCAATTCAGGAATAGAGACAAAACGGATGCAGCAAGAACGGGCAAAGGTCTGGGTATGATGAGACCGACTAGATAACCCCAGGTTCTCCTCCGCTTGAGTATCTAATACTCAGGCGGAGGATTTTAAGAAAATGGGGACGTGATTATTTTCTGCTGACAAGAAACTGAAGGATAAGTTAGACTCTGTTAAGAGCTCTTGAAAACGGAGTCAAAGAGATCAAAGAATTTGGCTATGCGTTTTTCCGGTGGTGGTGAAGTTAAATAACTAACTACTACGAGAGTAGCCGTGGCTACAATTAAACTGGGCAGGATAGGTAAAGATCCCAATGAGAATCCCTTGGGGAGAACCCCATAGATGAGCAAAACGGCCACTACCTCGCCAGTGAGGATGGAGCTAACTGCTCCCCATTTAGTGGCCCTTCTCCAGTAGAGGGCAGCAATAGTGGCTGGATAAAGCACTCCTATCCCGGTAAATGCAGAAGCGGTGATAGCCACCAGAGTGGAGACCGGCTTTAAAGCAATAATAAATCCAAATACACATAAAATTACCATTATTATCCTTCCTATTGTCACCTGGTGCTGACTAGTGGCTTTTTTATTGATGAAGGGAACGTAAAGGTCTCGGGTGAGGATCGAGCTCAGGGCAAGCACCTGTGAGTCTGCCGTGGAGATTAATGCGGCAAGCGATCCGGAGAGAATAATGGCTACCAACCAGGCTGGAGCAAACTTGACCATTAAGAGAGGAAGAATTCTGTCCACCGCTGATCCCTCCAGACCCGGGATCACGGTATACCCCATAGCTCCAATCCAGACAGGGAAAAAGAAAACCATCAGACACGCCAGGGGAAACAAAATCATCATTCGTTTGATGACGTCTACATTTTTGGGAATATACATCCGCATCCAGAGATGCGGCATTAAGGGATCGGCTACTACCCACAGCAAAAGAAAACCAAACCATACCCCAGGGGAGAAAAACTCTCCCACTCCCGGTCTTGAGAGATGCTCTGGGCTTTCGGCGGCCAGCCTACTCACCACCGAAGGTAACCCCCCAACGTTTTTAACCACTAGGCCAAAGGCTATAGCCAGACATCCCAGCATCATTATTCCCATGAAGGTATCGGTCCAGGCAACACTTCTCATGCCTCCTAAAATCAAGACCATCATAAAAAGAGTGATGAGGCCCGCTCCGGCAATGTAAGGAATGACTCCCTGGGATAACTCCTCCAGGACATATCCAGCTCCCATGGCTTGAACGGCCAGATAGGGCAGGACAAAGATCACCATTACCACGGCATAAATTATTTGCAGCTCTTTGCCGAATCGATCTTTTATTAACTCCGGAGGTGAGACATATCCGAATTTTTTACCCAGAAGCCATACCCGGTATCCAAACACATAGAAGTTTATGGAGAGGAGAGCCGTCCCCACTCCGATTGGTCCATACCATCCCAGCCCTCGGCTATATCCCCATCCGGCACATCCCAGGAAAGTGAAAGCACTACAAAGGGTAGCAAAATAGGTAAAGAGCGTAACGAAGGTGCCCATAGCTCTACTTGCAGCGAAATAATCCTCTACAGTTTTTCTGCCAATTCGGTAGCCATAAAGTCCCAGAAAGGCTATTAAGGCCAGGAAGGTTATGAGAATGGCAAATGAGGTAGTAATCTCGGACACTTTATTTTCCTATTTTTCCGGAGGTTTTGGCCAATAAAACCTGGCAAAGGCAGCAGCAACCACAACATAGGCTATTATGAGCAAGACATCGTAAAGAAACCAACCTGGAAGCCAACCTCTTATCAATTGGGGGCGCCTACCCCATGACCAGAAATCATGGTACAATATGAATATAACGGCAAAAAGGACATACCAGATGAGAGCCTTGCGGGTATGAGGTAACCAGAAAGGTAAGCCTTTTTTCTTCATAAGATTTGGACGCTTGGTGGCTATTGAGGAAAATTTCTTAATCGGGGTTACATTCGCTGCACCAGTCCCTCAATATCTACATACTGATTCACCAGCTTCTCGGTTTCTTTTACTTTATCCTCATCAGTGGAGCGAATTTTGACTCTTCGCTCGTGGATTTTCTTGGTGGTGGTGTAGGTATCATCTTCCGAGGTCAGTATAGAAAAATCGCAACTTTTCATCAATTTCAGAATCCTTTTATGGGGAGTGAGTCCCCCCGTAAGAACCATCCCGGCAATTTCAAAACTATCCTCTATTTCCGATTTACTTCCTGCGATAATGGCAAGGATTATGTCATCTCTATCTCCCGGTACAATGACCAAACTGTGGGATTTAATACGTTCCAGAGCATGATAAGGTTCCATGGCCGCAACCAGGATATTGACTACCTTGTTGTCGAGATATTCTTCTCCACAGAGAACGCTACTTTGGCTGGCTTTCTGGATTTGTTCCATGGTGGGGTAGGTCAAGGACTTCTGGAAGGGTATCACCCCAAACAACTTAATTCCTTTTTTTTCCAGACCCTTTTGCGTTATGGCTTTTATCTTATCGTATTTACCAGGGAGAACCTTATTGATAACTACGCCCAACACTTCAACCCCTTCTTGATCGAAAAGAGCTTTATTTATGACAATTTCATCAATGGGTCGGCCAATTCCTCCAATGGATATGAGAAGAACTTTTGATCCCAATAGTTTTGCCACCGAGGCATTGGAAAGGTCGATCACCGCTCCTACTCCGGCATGTCCGGTTCCCTCGATAAGTATTAGCTCCTTTCCTTTGCTTATTCTTTCAAAAGCGCCCAAGATCTGCTGAACTAGTTTTTCCCTCTCCCCTCTTTCAATATACTCTTCAGTAAATCCCTTTTTCACTGTGATAGGATTCATGTCTCCCAGGTTGTCTTTCATTCCACAGACATCCCTTATCAGAGCCACATCTTCGTCTATCTCATACCCCTCTCTTAGGATGTAGTGTTGGCCCACTGGCTTCATAAAGCCTGCCTTGGGAAATTTTTTTCTGAGAGCCTGGAGAAGTCCTAAAGAAAGGGTGGATTTACCATCATTTTGCCTCGTGGCTGCGACAAATAGTGATTTCATCATACACCTTCTCCATTGGGGTATTTAGGCTCCCGGCTTCACTATGGGGTAATTCGGATCTTTCGAAGTGTCAGAGAAAATTCAACAAAGGGATTATATCAACCTCAATCTGGTCTGTCAATTTTTAGCTGGACTGACCTTGCAAACTCCTTATTTATCGTATAATAATTAGCTCCAGCCACTATTTTGCAAAGAATTCATTTTTCCTCAAAAAAAATTCTTGACTTTGATTCTTAATCCCGTTATAATTGGACTGTCTTAAAAAGAGGACGATAAAAATAAGAATCAACCCGGAGTGCGGTTTTGAATATAGAGGAAGAAAAAATGAGGGCCAAAAGGTGGTTTTCTCTATCCCGTCTTAAAGCACTCATCAAGAAACTGGCGCGAGTCGATGATTCTCCGGAAAGAATAGCCCGAGGAGTAGCCATTGGTGTCCTTTGGGGAATCATTCCTACCTTTGGATTTGCTATACTCTTTTCCTTACCTACGGCGGTTTTTTTAAGGGCAAATAAACTTTCCGCTATTCTGGGAACATTCGTTGCCAATCCTTTCACCACACCCTTTATATACGCCTTTGAATATAAAATTGGTCAGCTAGTTTTGAGAACTACTCCCTTACCTTTTTCCTGGAGTCTCTTCAGGTTAGAAAATCTACTAAACTTAAGCAGATCGCTTTTAGTGGGAGGCTTCCTTTTAGCCACCGGTACAACAATCATAACTTATTTTTTAACCTTCAGGATTATCCTTGGGTATAGGAGGAGGAAGTCATTAAAAGTGACATCCAGCAAAATGACCCGTCGTCTATAAGGGTAACTCTGTCTGTCTGTCTTCCCGCTTTCTTTTCCCGAAATATTGATAGAGAAGGTGGGTGACCACTCTTCCCTTGGGAGTGCGGTTAATGAATCCCTCCTGAACTAGATAAGGCTCGTAGACCTCCTCAATAGTCTCAGGCTCCTCATTTACTGCCATGGCCAATGTCTTCAGTCCTACGGGCCCTCCATTAAATTTATAGAGGATGGTCTCCAGAATCTTTCGATCCATGCTGTCGAGGCCCTTTTCGTCCACCTCCAGCATAGCCAGAGCCTGATCGGCCATTTTTTTGGTCACAATGCCCTCTCCCTTTACCTGAGCATAATCTCTTACCCGGCGAAGAAGCCGATTAGCGATTCTGGGCGTACCTCGAGATCGACGGGCTATCTCTCGGGCACCCTTTAGCTCAATCTCTATCTTTAAAATTGCCGCAGACCTCAGGACTATCTTATATAGATCCTCCTTTTCGTAAAAGTCCAGCCGGCTCACTACTCCGAATCTATTGCGTAAAGGGGAGGTAAGAAGTCCGGCTCTGGTGGTTGCTCCCACTAAAGTGAAGCGGGGAAGAGGTAGTTTAACAAACCTGGTACGAACCCCTTTTCCTAAAATTATATCTACTTTGAAGTCCTCCATAGCTGAATAGAGGACTTCCTCTACCTGAGGAGGAAGACGGTGAATTTCATCTATGAAAAGGATATCTCCATCCTGAAGTTCCGTATTGGTAAGGATCTTAGCTAGATCACCGGGACGATCTAAAGCTGAACCACTTATAGATTGAATTCCTCCTTCCATCTCGTTGGCAATGATATGAGCCAGGGTGGTTTTTCCCAGGCCGGGAGGTCCATAAAGGAGGGTATGGTCTAGAGCGTCGCCTCGCTGTTTTGCCGCCTGGATGAAAATCCCCAGGTTTTCCTTTATTCTGTTCTGTCCCACAAACTCGCTCATCTTCCGCGGACGAAGGATAAGTTCAAATCCACTTTCTTCTTCCTGCAGAATAGGGGTGCTGATTCTTTCTTCCATTATTTTTCCTTTAATCTCACCAAGCTGGATTTGTAGTGTCCTTTCGAAGGCATCCCCATGCCATTTTAATCATCAGAAAGGCGCGGAATCATTTCTTTCACTAACCTCTGATTCCTGACTCTTGTCATATCTGCCTTAGAGCTTCCCTGATTAATCCGGCTAAATCTAGCCCTTCTCCAGTTGCTCTTAAAGCTTCTTTTACCGCCCTTTCGGCTTCTTTTCGGGTATATCCCAGGGAAACCAGGGCCGATAGGGTATCTCTTGTTATGGTTTCTTCACCCGGTTCTACTATTTCCTCTTCTTCGACTCTTTCTTTCAATTCTAGAATTAACCTTTGGGCCGTCTTACCTCCTATGCCGGGAATATGAGTTAAAGTGGTTAGATCTCCCTTTTTTATTGCTCTCTTGAACTCGGAAGATGAAATCCTGGAGACAATCCGCAAAGCCGACTTAGGACCTATTTTAGAAATCGAGATGAGGAGGCCGAAGAAGTCTTTCTCCTCCTGGGTGAGAAAACCGTACAGGGTAAGTCCGTTCTCTCGCAAATGTAGATAGGTATTTATCTTTATTTCTTTTCCTTCTGGAGGAAGGAGATCAAAGCTGGACAAGGGTATATTAATTTCGTATCCCACTCCTCCTACGTCCACAATGATAAAGGCAGGAGATTTATACTCGAGGATCCCTTTAAGGTAATGGATCATTAGCTAGCCTATTTGTAGACAGTAATACTCACATCTGGACAGACGAGTGCACACAAGGCACATCCAGTGCAGTCTCCCTGATTTTTAAAGACTGCCGGATGGTAGCCTTTGTCATTGAAATTAGAGTCAAGGTGGATTAAGTTTTTGGGACAGAACTTGACACAGAAACCGCATCCCTTGCATCTCTTAGCGTCAATTTCGATTTTGGGCATCTGTGTTTTCTTTTCGTGTAAAAGAAACCAGTTATAACTCTCGTAAATGAATCTCCATGTTCCACACTATCACATAAATGCAGAAAAGTCAAGACAGAAAAGAGACAGTGTTAACTTTTAATTAACAATTCAATTTGGAGCCTTTTGACAAAAGACGCAAAATCAGCCAAAATAAAGAGGTTTATGTTCGAGAGAACTATAAAATAGCACAAGGGGAGAAAAATGATGGAAAGACGCAGATTGGGCAAAACAAACCTGCAGTTATCTTTATTGGGTCTGGGTGGTTTTCACTTAGTAGAGGTTCCTTTTGAAGAAGCAGTAGCTTTAATTAATTATTATCTAGATAAGGGGGGAAATTATTTAGAAACTGCACAACTTTATGGGCATGGAGATTCGGAGAAAAAAGTAGGTGAGGTAATGAAAACTCGCCGCAAGGAATGCATTCTGGCAACTAAATCCCTCAATCGTACCAAGGGTGAAATTCTTGAATCTATTAATGAAAGTCTGAAAAACCTAAACACTGACTGGATAGATATATTCTTCCTGCATGAACTCAACCAACCCAAGGTACTAAAAGAGATAACTGCTCCCGGAGGTGCTCTTGAGGGCGTTGAAAAAGCTAAAAGAGAGGGAAAAATTAGATTTGTAGCTTTTTCCAGCCACATTACTCCCTCTGTATCTCTAAAAGCTATCCAGGCTTATCCTTTTGATGTAGTCATGGTTCCTCTTAATTACTTTGACTATTTTAATTTTCCCCAATGGGAAGATAAACTATTACCTGAGGTGCAGCAAAGAGATATCGGAGTTTCAGCCATGAAGCCTTTTGCTGACGGTTTTTTATGGAGATCGTGGGAAAAGGCTCTTCGTTATACCTTAACTCTTCCCGTCGGATGTGTAGTAGTGGGAGCTAACACCCGCCAGTATCTGGAGAAGGATATTAAAATAGTTAATCAGTTTGTTCCTTTAAGCAAAAACGAACGAGAAGAGCTTTTCAGAACTGCACCAGAACTGGGTAGTTACGTATCAGCTTTCCATCATCAATAAACTGAAAATTGCCCACCAAAAACTCGTATCCTTACGGCCTGCTAGTTACATAAGGATAGATTAAGCTTAACTTCGATGGCATCTATATGTATTGACGCTGGTTCTGTCCCTTTTATTTCTCATCTTCTCCTTATGAGGCAGGCGAGAAAGTGCTCAGCGGATAGTCTAGGAGTTAATTGAATATGGATTAAAATTTAATCTCTTTAGAAGACCCCTGGCCAATTTTTCACTTTGGTGCAAATAAAATAGATGAGTGGGGCACCCACAGTCGCTGGAACCAAATTTCTTAGCCACCAGGGGTGTATTCACTTCTTCAAGGATCTTTCTTGCGGTAAGACATTCAATTCCTCTATCCTCGGCGATCCATACTTCTCTTACCCCGGCCTCTCGCTCAGCCAGTAGATAATCTATGTGCCAGAATTTTTTCTTTCTTTTCTTAAGATGTCTTGCAATTCTCGTCTCGAGACTATTCTGGCCGGATCCCACATATAGATAATACCCTTTCTTAAAATTTATTTTTCCTAGTTTACCCACAGAAATTTTCTTATCACTGATAAATTCCACAATTATAGCATAGGTGCCCTTCATGCGCTCACTCTAATCTACCTATGAGGATATTTTTGATCGTCTAGAATATCTCGGGACTCTTCCCCTCCGTCGCTGTATTTTAGCTCATAGCTCATGGTTCATAGCTCATAG
>DAOVGK010000013.1 GCA_030672445.1 Candidatus Aerophobota bacterium | reverse complement strand
GCCTCATCAAACCTGCCCTTCTGAAGCAAAGAGGGAATCTCACCCTTCATGCAGCCAGAAAGAACTACCAATCCTTCTTTCTTACGGGAAAGGATCTCTTTATCAAGGCGAGGATGGTAATAAAAACCTTCCAAAAAGCCTATTGTTACCAATTCCATGAGATTATGATAGCCTTTTTTATCCTTAGCCAGCAGAGTTAAGTGATAGGAGACAGTTTCTCCCTTTACTTTCTTTTTTTTGAATCGGGACCCGGGAGCCAAGTAGATCTCGCAGCCCAGGATAGGCTTTATTCCTCTTTTGCTGGCAATTTGATAGAACTCTACCGCTCCAAATAGGTTGCCGTGATCGGTCAGAGCTAAGGCGGGCATATCAAATTTATAGGCCTGATTAACTAACTGAGAAATGGAAGAAGCTCCATCCAGAAGGCTATACTCGCTGTGGGTGTGAAGGTGGGTAAATTCACTCATACCTATCCTGCTTTTGTTTTATCTTACAAGATGATTCAGTCCTTGTCAATTTGACAAAAAAATGGCATGGTATAATATGTGTTCAAAACTCTATGGAGGTAGATAGAAAATGAAGAAAATATGGATAATAGGATTGGGGTTGGTTCTGCTCAGTTTTTTGTTTCTTCCCCAGGTCTGGGGGCAAGAAGAGCCCTCTAAAGAATTTAGATTTGCCCAGGGTCTGTACGAAGAGAGTAAATTCGGTTTAGCAGCCGTTCAATTTCAAAAGTTCATCGAAAATTTTCCAGAAAATAGAAACGTTGATAGGGCCCAATACTTACTGGGAGCGTGTTTCTGGAACCAAGAAAAATATGAGGAAGCCATCTCTGCTTTTAGGAGGCTCATTCAAAAATATCCCCAAAGCGACTGGGTCGATAATAGTCTTTATCAAGTGGGGGAAAGCTATTATCGCCTGGGAGATTATGCAGAGGCTGTCCCTTATTACCAGAGGTTAATTGAAAGCTACCCTCAAAGTAACCTCGTTGCTCCTTCCCTTTATTCATTGGGACACGCCTATGTTGAGAAAAAAAACTACCAGGGGAGCCTGCGAGCTTTTAAGAAACTGCGAGATGAGTTTCCTGAATTTAAGCAGATTTCTGAAGTTCAATACATCATTGCTAAGATCCTCTATGATAACCAAAGATATCCCGAGGCTATTAATGAATACTCTACTTTCATCTCTACTTACCCTACTTCAAAATATCGATCTAACGCTTATCTGGAAAGGGGATGGGCTTATTTCGAAGAGGGGAATTACGGTAAAGCTAGGGATGACTTTGCTGCAGTAGGGGCATTTTTCTGGCTGGGAGAGTCTCTCTATAATCTAGGTCAATATAGAGAGGCAAGGAAGGCTTATGAGAAAGCTTTAGAAAAACCTGAGCCAACCTGGAAACCACGGGCCTATTATGGCATTGCTTGGACTTATTTTAAGGAAAAAAATTATCCCCAGGCGGCTGATGCTTTTCAAAAATACATCGCTGCCTTCCCAGATTCACCCAATCTTGCCGAATCCTGGACTCGTCTGGGAGACTGTCTCTATTTCCAGAACAAGTTCTCCTCTGCTAGAGAAAGTTACTTGAAGGTAGTAGTCAATTATCCGCAAAGTGAATTCCTCCCAGATTCTCTTTATGGAATTGCTTACACTTACCTTGATGAGAGGAAATATGAGGAGGCAGCAAATTATTTAGGTCAGCTAATTGAAAAATTTCCTAACTTTGAGGATATCCCAGAGGCAACCTTCTGGTTGGGAGAATCTTTTCTTAACCTTTCCCAATATCCAAAAGCACTGGAAGCATTCCGGAAGGTTATCACTGATTATCCTGATAACCCACTTGCCGCACGTTCTCAATATGAGAGGGGGTGGTGTTATTTTGAACAAAATCAGTTTGAGGCTGCCAGAACTGAATTTGAAAAGGCCATCCAGAATTACCCTCAGTCTAAGTGGGTCGATGATGCCCTCCTGGGGGCAGGAAGTAGCCTTTTCAATTTGAAGATGTTTAGAGAGGCTATCGAGATTTACTCAAAGATAGAGAAAAATTACCCAACTTCAAATCTAGTTCCCACCTCAATTTATCAAATCGCTGCCTCTCATTTCAAACTGGGTGAGTATGATGAGGCGAGACAAGGGTATCAACGATTTCTGACCCTTTATCCTGAGAGCAAAAATGCCCCTGATGCTCAATATGCCATCGGCTGGACCTACTTTCACCAAAACAGATTTGAGCAAGCCAAAGAGGCATTCCAAAAAGTAATTCTCAATTACCCTCAAGAAGAACAGCTTATCCCCGCTGCCTATTCTCTTATAGGGAACTGCGATTATAATCTGAAAAAGTATGAAGAGGCTCTAAATACCTTCGAAACCTTGATTGAGAAATATCCAAACAGTGACTTCGTTCCTCCCGCCTGGCTTAGAATAGGTGAATCTTATGAGCGAATGAATCAGGTAGAGAAGTCCTTGGAAGTTTTCCGCAAAGTGATAAGAGACTATCCCAATTTTGAGAGAGCTGATTATGCCCAGTGGAAGATAGCCATTCATTTTCTGGGAAAAGAAAAGTGGCAGGAAGCCGTTTCAGAACTGGAAAAGCTTATTAATAATTTCCCTGAGAGTCCCTATCTTTCTCAGGCCTATTACCGGAGCGGTTGGAGTTTTTACAGATTAGGTGAATTTTCCCAAGCTGCCTCGTACTATTCTCAATTTATTAGGCTATTTCCCCAAGATCCTTTGCGAGGAGAAGTTTTTTACCAATTGGGAGAGTCTTTATTCAAACAGGGAAAATTTAGACAGGCCATCGACTCTTATAGCCAAGCTCTCCAGGTGGCCAAAGAGAAAGAAATCATCCTCAACTCCCTTTATGAAAGTGCCCTCTGCTGGGAGAATCTGGGCATTTGGGAAAAGCAAGGAGAAACTTTGGAGAAATTTATCGAACGATTCCCTGAACATGATTTGGCTCCTCTGGCTCACCTAAAACTTGCCAATTCCCTTTTACAAAGGGGAAAATTTGCCCGGGCACGCCAACACTATTCTTATGTGGTCAAAACTACTGAAGAAAGTCAACTGGCGGTAGAGGCCCAGTTTAGAATGGGAGATTGCTGGTTTAATGATAAAAAATTCGATAACGCCTTAGTGGAATACCTTAGAGTTCCTATCCTCTATCCCCAGTATAAGGAATGGGGAGTTAAGGCTCAATTCCGTGTGGGACGTTGTTACGAAGCTTTGGGCAAGCCCGAGGAGGCGAAAAAAACCTACCAGAAGATCCTGCAGGTGGAGTCTCTTAAGGAAGAATACCGAAATGATGCCCAAGAAAGGTTGAGGCAACTGGAAGGTAGATAAGGAGAAAAAAATGATGAAAACCGCATTACTGTTGTTATTGACAGGCTTAATTCTTTTTTCGAGTCCTCTTCACGCACAAGAGCCACCATTGAAGGAGGAGCCACTTCCAACGAAACTCCCTATCATAATAGTCAAGGGAACAGACAGGTCCTATTTAGAGATAATAAGGGCGAAAGCTCTCCCTCTCATGGAGTATCGGGGCAAAAAGGAGCTAGCCCCACCCTCCATCCAGATTCCCTGGGGTGAAAAGGTCTATTCTCATCCGCTTTCTCGTCCTAGTGTAGAAATAAAAGTTATGGAGAAAGCCCCCTTAGCTCCCTTAAAGCCAAGAAAGGAAATCAGCCCGGCTGTGCTTATTCGCCCTGAGCTTGTATCACCCTTTGCCAGTTATGTCTCTGCTAGATATACCAAAATAGAGGCTCTTCCCCTCATGGAGTATCGGGGCAAAAAGGAGCTAGCCCCACCCTCCATCCAGATTCCCTGGGGTAAAAAGGTCTATTATCCTGGTCTAAGAAAAGAGTCACCTCTTCCCTACCTTCATCTTTCTACCTCCTTGGCTACCCGTGAGAGCTTCTCATACCGACTAGATTATGGAAGGCAAAAAGAAAGATTTACTGGCTTTCTCAGCGCAGGGAGTATTTCCATACCCCATTGGGTGAAGTACAAGCCGGAAGAGCTTGATCTGGGGAAACATGAAGAAACTATCGCCTCGGAGCTTAGCTGGGGATCTCTGACCAATAAAACGGTGGTGCTCAATTTAGAAAGACAGGCAAAGAAGATCGATCTTCCTAATGAGTCAGAACGAGATAAGAACAAAATTGAAATAGGAGCAAACTGGAGGCAGGAGTGGGAAACGAGCATTTTTGGAGTTGATGGCTGGGCTAATAGGTCAGTGGTAAAAGATTCAGAAGTTGATGAGGAAGATGTAGCTCTGGGAACTGGATTAAAGCTACGACTAAAGAAGATCCCTTTAGATATTGGAGTTAGTGTGGATAATAGCTCCTTTGCCGACAAAACCCAGACTCACCTTTGGTTAGAGGATGATGCTATTACTTTTAAGCGAATGGAAGAGTTAACTCTCAGTTTAGGAGGAGGAATGAAGGCAATAACAGGATCAGGCTCTCAATTTTTGCCCTCTCTTAAGCTGACTTACCGGATAAACCCCAGCTTGCGGCTAGAGGTAGGCGGCAAAAGACATTTTTACCTTGCCCAATTTTCGGATTTATATCTTCCCCAAGACTATGTAGAAATAAATGAAGATCTTGATCCGGTGAAAATCTGGCACTATGAAATTAAGCTGGGGTATAAACTCTCCCCTATGGTGAACCTTTCCCTGGTGGGATTTTACCAGGAGGGGAAAAATACCATCTGGAATTGGAACAGCGTCAGTTCCTTGGCCAGACCAGAAATTCGGGAGATGAATGTTTCGGGGGGACGTCTGAATTTTTCACTTCACTCCGGTGAAGCATTTGAACAGGGGCTCTCTTACACCTTCCAAAAGGCAGAAAATGTCCAGGATGAGAGTAAGGTAATTTCCCACTACCCCCAGAATGCGGGAGATCTTTGGCTAATATGGAGAAGAAATGGTTGGGGAGTTGAGTTAGGAGCAAAATTTATCGGCAAGAGATATTATGAGGAAACAAGCGACGAGAAGCTCGATCAGGGCTGGATACATAGATTCAAAATCTCCAAGAAGATAGGCAAAGTAATAGAGTTGTTTACTCAGTTAGAATTAAATGATTATGATCTCCGGAAAAATTATCCCCTTTCCAAGGAAAAACTCTCCCTCGGACTTAAAGTCAAACTTTATTGACCCGGCATAAATAGCCTGGCTAATCAACTCCTTTAGTCAGCAGATTCTATACTAGTTAGATAAGCAGTTAAAGTCCCTAGCGATGTTTCTGCTTGAAACTTAACCGGAAGATTTCTCTCATCATCAGAAATCCATAGTTTCACTTCCGTCTTATCGGAGGCTACTTCCGAACATAAAAAAGCTGAATAATTTCCACTGTAGGTTATCACTTCTTCCTTCCCAAGTACTTTTATCTCGATCTTTCTGGGATTGCGACCTTCCATCAAAGAAAGTGAAAAAGATTTTCCCACCCATAAATCCTGAGTTCTAAGCCAGTAGATTAAGGAAACTGTATCCATAGCCGGGGGAGAAAACTCCCTCTTAAACTCTCCTCTCCAATCCTTAATTAAAGCTATTCCTTTAGTCTGATCTAGCTGAACTTCCCGATCTTTGATACGACTTCCCTCCTCAAAATGGAATCTTACTAGCCGGGGATAGAGAGTGTTAACATCTATAAAACTCTCTATTGTATCATCAAAATGATAAAGTAAAGAAAAAGGATCGATTATCTTCACCCTCCAAAAAAGAGGGTAAGTAAGATATCCATCTATTTCAACGACCTCTTTTATTTCTAGAGTCTCTTCTCCCACGGGAAGACCAAAGATTTTCACCCTGTAGGTCAATTTCTCTCCTGGTTCAAAGGGCTGAATCTTTTCCCCTCTACCAGCAGTAACCAGAAAAAGAAAAAAATAGAAAACCAGACCAATTCTTGCTAAACTTCTCCCCTTCATCTCGTTCCTTTGGTGGACAGACAAATCCTACCACTCAAGTGTCCGTGAATAGTTAAAAATATAGCATATGAAATGGAACTGTCAAAACCTTGACAGAATTATAGAATTGGCTATGGTAAAAAGACCCGCTAACAGAGGAGTCATCAATGAAGGCTGCAGTTTTAAAGGCAATTGAGGATTTAGAAATTAAGAAAGTTCCCACCCCTCATCCTTCACCAGAGGAAATACTTATCAGGGTTAGGGCCTGCAGTATATGTGGAACCGATATAAAGGTTTATCATCATGGACACAAGCATATGAGATTTCCCAGGATTACCGGGCATGAACTCTCAGGAGAAATTGTAGAATTGGGCCGCAAGGTTAATGGCTACAAAATCGGAGAAAGGATAGCCGTGGCTCCGGCTATTCCCTGCGG
>DAOVGK010000063.1 GCA_030672445.1 Candidatus Aerophobota bacterium | reverse complement strand
TCCCAGAAAACCCAGTCCTAGGGCACCAGCCCCAAAAACTAAGACTTCCTTTTTTCCCATTGCTCTAATTTATTCCTATATTCTTTGGGATCTTAGGGCTTTCTCCACTATCTTCAGGGCGCAATATTCCCCGCACATAGTACAGACATCGGAAAGGTGAGGCTTACTTTCCTCGCGCATCTTTCTGGCTAACTCTGGATCAAGGGCTAGCTTTATCTGTTTTCCCCAATCTCTTTTCTTTCTTAAAGTAGCTATTCGGTTGTCCCACTCCATAGCTCCCTTTAATCCTTTGGCAATATCTCCCACATGAGCAGCAATCCTGGTGGCCATAACTCCCTCTTTAACATCCTCCAAAGTGGGGAGTCTCAAATGTTCAGCAGGGGTGACATAGCATAAAAAATCTGCTCCACTACTGGCCGCATAGGCTCCCCCAATAGCTGAGGTAATGTGATCGTATCCCGGAGCAACATCGGTGACCACAGGACCCAGAACATAAAAGGGCGCATTATGGCAGAGCTTCTTTTCTAAAAGAACATTTGCCTTCACCTCGGAAAATGGGATATGCCCGGGTCCTTCAATCATTACCTGTACCTCAGCCTCCCAGGCTCTTTTAGCCAACTCACCCAGAAGAATCAACTCCTGAATCTGAGATCTGTCGGTAGAGTCAGCCAGACAGCCGGGACGAAGGCCGTCTCCCAAACTCAAAGTAAGATCGTATCTTTTAGCAATTTCCAGCAGGCGATCGTATTGCTCATAGAGAGGATTTTCTTTATCATTGGCTACCATCCAGGTGGTGAGAAAGGCTCCTCCCCGGCTCACTATATCAGTAATCCTGCCTTGACTCTTAAGGCGCTCCAGAGTCTCTCTGGTGACACCACAGTGCACGGTGACAAAGTCAACTCCATCCTCAGCCTGTCGCTCTATTACCTGAAATATCTTATCAGGTTTCATCTTTACCAGAGCTCCAGTTTCAGCTATGCTCTCCACCGCTGCCTGATACACCGGAACTGTACCTAGAGGCAGGCGGCAAGATTTTAAGATGGCCCGGCGTATCATATCCAGATCTCCTCCCGTACTAAGGTCCATAACTGTATCCGTACCTGCCTCCTGGGCTATCTTTAGTTTCTTTAGTTCGTAATCTAAATCTACATAATCGGTGGAGGTACCTATATTGGTGTTTACTTTGGTTTTTGTTCCTTTACCTATGGCTTTTGGCTGAGGTAAGTTATGCTTTGTGTTTTTGGGGATTATTACCTCACCCTTGGCTACCTCTTCTCTGATAAGTTCAGGGTCCAGTCCTTCCTCTTTAGCTACCTGTCTCATCTCGGGGGTAATTTTTCCTTTTTTGGCTTCACTTAATTGGGTCATTTAATTTTAAACTCCTTTATTTTCAATTTTCCTTCCCCACTCATCAGCTTTTAACAAAGCCTCCTGAACCATACTCTCGCTAACAGGAAAGGGAAGGTAGTGAATATGGCTTTCCTTTTTGCAAATCTCTTTAACCAGGCGGGAGAGCTTTTCGTGATTGACGGATAGTCCAAGTGTTTTTAGAGTCAAAGGTAAATCCAGAGCCGAATAAAGTGAAAAAAGCCTCTCAATCTCATTCTCATCCCGCCTTTCCAGAATTAACTGCATAATTACTCCGAAGGCTACTCTTTCTCCATGAAGTGCGCCACGAGTCTCTTTTAAATGAGTCATCCCGTAATTTAAGGCGTGAGCTGCCAGAGAACGGCACCTAGTCTTACCCAATCCACTGATTAGCCCGGTTAAGAGGATATTGACCTCAATAATTTCCTCAACCTCTCTGGTGCAGTTTTTTCTTTCCATATCCTGTTTTACCCGGGGCCCGATCTCTTTCACCAGGTTATGAGACTTTTTGGCTAGATCAAGGGCTAACTGAGTGGTAAAATCTTTTTTTCTTCCCTCGGTGGCCACCCGTGCCTCGTACCATTTAGCTAAGGCATCTGCCATCCCGGCAGAGAGCAGTCTTACTGGAGCCCGAGCGATGATCTCTGGATCTACCAGAGCTAAATCCGGGCTTCTTTTTAAATCCAGAGTTTTCAGGTAAACTCCTTCTTCTGTATAAAGAGGAGCAATAAAAGACCAACCAGCGCAGGTGGCAGCGCTGGTAGGAAAGGTGATTATGGCAAGACCTGCATTGTAGGCGGCCACTTTGGCCGTATCTATGGCCTTTCCCCCACCACATCCTATGACTACATCTATCTTGTTTTTCTCTAAGAGGTTGGTGATCCTTTCAATTTCTTTGATGGAGCATTCTCCCTGGAATTGCTCAAATATGGGGACTAAATTTTTTTTACCCAAACTGTCAGAAAGAACCTCTCCCACTTCAGAGTAAACTACCCTGTCAGCCAGAACTAGCGGCTTTTTGCCAAAAGAGGAGACAAATTCTCCCACTCTGGCTACTATTCCCTTTTCCTGGATATATCTTCCCGGAGCTAAAAAAAGATCAATCATAGTGCTTTACCTTTACTACTAAGTTCATTGGTAGTTAATATTCAGTGAAGGACGTTCCATGTTGTTGACTGCAAAGAGCAGAGCGGGTAGCCGCACCCTTTACCCCGTTAGATAGCAAGCATCTAGTGGGGTTTAGGGTGCGTACAAACGCAGGCTGAAGCCTGCGGCTACCGGCGACTACCGAGATTGCTTCGCTCGCAATGAGGTGGTTCACTGAGTACTTACGCTTTTTTGTGGCTTTAGTTTTATTATAGCAGAGAACAAGAAGGTGACAAGGACGGCGTGTGATTGACAGCTCACTGATTTATGGTAAAATTACCTTCAAGTAAGTTCATAGTATAGGAATTTCCTTTTTGGACGCAGATGAATGCAGATTATTGAAGATTTAAGTATAAAAAATTAACTAAAGAATCATTAAAATTTTCAAAAATTGGATTTTCACTAAACCTTAAGTTTGAAGCCAGTAGTTATAGAGATTTCTTTTTGGACATAGATCTGCGAAAATCTGCGTCCTAATTAACTTGAATCAGGCTAAAGAAGGAGGTAGTTAATGCGTGTAGGTATTCTTACCGGGGGAGGAGACTGTGCGGGATTGAACGCCGCCATTAGAGGTATAGTTACTCAAGGAATAAAAGAAGGTTACCAAATAATAGGCTTCCTCGATGGATGGTTGGGGGTTCTAGAAAATAGATGGGAAAGTTTAACCGAAGAGAAGGTAGAGGATATTCATCGGGAAGGGGGAACCATCCTCCATACCTCCCGCACCAACCCTTTTAAGGAAGAAAGAGGCCTTGAAAGGGTAAAGGATACCTTAAGAAAGGCAGAAGTTGACGTTCTGGTAGCTATTGGAGGAGATGATACTCTGGGCGTTGCCGAAAAACTCTATGAAGAAGGTTTCAAGACCATAGGGGTACCCAAAACAATTGACAACGATCTTTCTTCTACTGATTATACCTTTGGCTTCGATACAGCCATTAATATTGCAGTGGAAGCCATGGATAGACTTCATACTACTGCTAAGAGCCACCATCGGGTTCTAGTGGTAGAGATAATGGGACGCCATGCCGGATGGATGACCTTAGAAGCAGGAATTGGAGGAGGAGCCCACATCATTTTGATCCCCGAGGTTCCCTTTGATATCGAGGA
>DAOVGK010000085.1 GCA_030672445.1 Candidatus Aerophobota bacterium | reverse complement strand
GATAGGAATTCAGCCAGATTTAATTCTCTGTAGAACCCAGATTTCCTTAACCTCTGAGGCAAGGGAGAAGATCTCTCTTTTCTGTAATGTGGAACCCAAAGATGTTATCCAGGCCATTGATGTAGATAATATCTACGAGGTTCCTCTTCGCTTCGATTCTGAAGGATTGACCGACAACATTCTGCAAAAATTGGGTCTTTCCGTTCCTAAAAAGAATCTGGATAGCTGGCGAAAATGGGTAGAAAAGGTTAATAATCCTCACCAAGAAATAAGGATTGCTGTGGTTGGTAAGTATGTAAGAATGAAAGATGCCTATAAAAGTATAAATGAGGCTTTTACTCATGCCGGGGTTGCCAATGGGGTAAGGGTTAAGGTGGTGTGGCTAGAAGCGGAGGAGCTCGAGGAGGATCCACCAAAATATCTTTCCTCGGTGAAAGGGATTCTGGTTCCCGGTGGATTTGGTCCCCGAGGGATGGAAGGAAAAATAAGGGCCATCCAGTATGCTCGAGAAGAGAAAATTCCCTTTCTGGGAATTTGTCTGGGAATGCAATGTGCTACCATTGAGTTTGCTCGGAATGTAGCCGGATTGAAAGGCGCTAATTCAACAGAGTATGACCCCGATACCCCTCACGCTGTAATAGATCTTTTACCAGAACAGAGAAGTATAAGGGATAAGGGTGGCACCATGAGATTGGGTGCTTACCCCTGCCGATTGGACCCGGATAGTTATAGTTCTCGAGCTTACGGAAAGACCTTAGTTTACGAGCGTCATCGTCATCGGTATGAGTTTAACAATGAGTATCGTCGGCTTTTTGGGCAGAAGGGATTAAGGGCAGCAGGAGTCTTTCCCCGGGAAGACCTGGTAGAAATCATTGAAATTTCTGATCATCCCTGGTTCGTGGGGGTTCAGTTTCACCCTGAATTTCAGTCCCGCCCCCAATCTCCCCATCCCTTGTTCAGAGACTTTGTCAAGGCGGCCATGAAATGAAGATTATTATGCTTTTTCTTAGCGCAGCTTTAGTTAATAACTTTGTTTTAAGATACTTCTTAGGCATCTGTCCTTTTTTGGGAGTAACGGGAAGAATAGAGTCTGCCGTGGCTATGGGCTTTGCAACTACCTTCGTTATGACCTTGACCGCTACCATCATCTGGCTGGTGAACCACTTTATTTTAGTTCAATTCCATCTTCCTTTCTTACAATATGTTACGGCTATTCTGGTTATTGCCTCACTGGTGCAGCTAATAGAGATGTTTATTCGTAAAGTAAGCCCTGGTCTTTACCGGGCTTTAGGGATATACTTACCCCTTATTACTACCAATTGCGCGATATTCTTTGTGGCTCTTTTTATTCCCTTAAGAAATTATGACTTTATTGAGAGCATCGTTTTTGGCTTTGGGGCCGGATTAGGATTCACTCTGGTTATGTGGATGATGGCCGGAATTAGAGAACAGTTGGACTTTGCTGAGGTTCCTGAACCTCTCCAAGGAGCTGCCATTACCTTGATTACGGCTGGCCTACTGGCTCTAGCTTTTATGGGGTTCACTGGCCTCATCGGCAGCTAAAAAAGGGAAAAATCAAGTTAATTAGGACACAGATTTTCGCAGATCTGCGTCCAAAAAGAAAATTCCTATACTATGAATTTGATCTTGATTTCTACATTAACCATGGGAGGACTGGCCGCTGTCTTTGCTCTATTTTTGTCGATAGCTAACAAGAAATTAAAAGTGGAAGAAGACCCCCGGGTGGAGCAAATTCTAGGGTACCTGCCCGGTGTTAACTGCGGAGCATGTGGATATGCTAGTTGCCGCAGTCTGGCAGAAGCAATCATTGCCGGGAACGCTTCGGTTAACTCCTGTGTTCCCGGAGGAAATGATGTGGGTCAAAAAATAGCTGCTTTAATGGGAGTACAGGCAGGGTCTACTCAGAGTAAGGTGGCTTTCCTTTACTGCGGAGCTTTACAGTCGGAGAGGCGAAAAAAAGCAGAATACGAAGGTGTAAAAACCTGCCAGGCAGCTAACCTGGTGATGGGAGGAGATCTGGCCTGTAGCTATGGCTGCCTGGGGTATGGTGATTGCCAGGCCTCCTGCCCATTTGATGCCATTAGCATGAATGGAGGTCTACCTCGGATCGACGCTGCTAAATGCACTGGATGTGGAAATTGCGTCAAGGTGTGTCCCAGAAATCTATTCACTCTTGAGGTTTTAGATGAAGAGCCAGATTACCGGGTTGTCTGTTCTTCTTTAGATAAGGGGAAAAAGGCCAGGAAGGTTTGTAAAAAGGCTTGTATAGCGTGCGGTATATGCGTCAAGGTTTGTCCCTTTGATGCTTGTGAGCTACAGGATAATCTGGCCGTCATCGATGAGAGGAATTGTCAAAGGTGTGGGGTATGTGCCCAAAGATGTCCCACCGGAGCAATATCCCTGAATTAGCTCTACCGATTTACGAGGAGCCAGAGCTTGGTTAATGGTGGTAGAAGGTTTTTTTTATTTGACCTTGTGAAAATAATTACAAGCTCGCAGTTTCAGGATCTATAAGGATTTTAAAGCGTAGTCAGCACTTGACAGGCTCAGAAGCGATGATAAAATAAAAAGGATTTTACCTAACTGTTCACCGCAAAGATCGCAAGAGTGCGCAGAGATGAATCAAATCTTAGAACATGGTATTCAGAGAGTCGTTAATAATTTTTCTGATTCTTAGCGTTCTCGGCGTGCTCTGCGGTGAAATATGATAAGGCTGAATAGTTACGATTTTTCTCTGAGGAAAATGGGAATGAAAATTGCTATTACCGGTAAGGGAGGAGTAGGGAAGACTACCCTGGCCGCTGGTTTGGCTAGTGAGTTTTCTCGTGGGGGAAAGAAAGTCTTTGCTATAGATGCTGACCCCGACGCCAACCTCGCTCTTACTCTGGGATTTCCTAACCCCTCCAGAATAAAGCCTTTAATTGAGCTAAAGGAACTGATCGAAGAAAGAACCCATGCCAAGATTGGCAGCTTAAATCCTTATTTTAAACTAAATCCCAAGGTTGATGATATTCCTGAAAAGTACTTTGCCCATCACCAGGGAATAAACTTGATGGTTATGGGCACTGTAAGAGGAGGAGGATTGGGCTGTACCTGTCCAGAAAATGCTTTTTTAAGAGCCTTATTAAGCCATTTGATGCTTGAACGTAAAGAGGTGGTTATCCTGGATATGGAAGCAGGAATAGAGCATTTAGGAAGAGGAACAGCCAGAGGAGTGGATCAATTAAT